>RZZR01000079.1 GCA_009929795.1 Deltaproteobacteria bacterium
TCTCAATCCCCTCGAGCCGGGGCAATGCATTGGATCCCGTCGCTCTGGTCGAAATGATCCTGGCCGATCCGTCTCAATCCCCTCGAGCCGGGGCAATGCATTGGATCCTTAGCCTGGGAGGGCTTGCCTGGCAAGGGTTTCCGGACCGTTTTTCTCCGACCCCCCTTGAAAATGGGCTTCGGGAATTTCCAAGACTGCGAAAATTGGGGCCACATTGCCGTAACAATTGAAAATCGTGTGATATCTTCAATTCTCTTATCCCAATCTGATGATCTACGTAATTTCAATATATTATGCAGAAAACGGGAAATGATCCAAAGGTCGGAGAACAGCACGGCCAACAATTCAAAAATATCCGCATTTTCCGCTCATTGGCTTCTCTCCCTGGCCGGTCCACTCCACCTTGTCCAGGCAGGCCTTGCAAATCGGATAGTAGCGGATCGAGTCCTCTGTCTGGTCGATATGGCGTTCCACATCGTCCATGAGCTTCAGAAGCCGGCGCTCGTCCAGATCCGGGCATTCGAAGACCGATTTCTGAACTCGGACTCCCAAACCTTTGAGGATCTTCTCGACCTTGGTCCGCTTGCGGTCGTCCACGATATCGTAGCACACGAGCCAGAACATCACCGCACCCCCGGCCAGGGATAGGGTGTGTAGGCCTCGGCCTCGCCCATGACAAAGGCCAGGAAGAGCCGGGCCTGCTCCAGGATGAGGCCACGGTGGGTGTGGTTCTTGCCCGTGGCCGGGTGATGGGCCTGTCGGTTCATCCAGGCTTCATAGGCCTGGAGGAAGGTCCGCCTCAATCCCGGTCCCATCTCCACCGGGCGCTTGTCCCGCATCTCGGCCTCGTCCGCGTATCCGCCCTTGGGGGCCTGACGGAAAATGAAGTCGTCCTTCTTGATGGCCCGACGGTTTACGAGCCCCAGAACAAGACGGTCGACCAGAAGCACCCGCCATTCCTCCACCAGGTCGCAGGCCAAAGAAGGCCGCCCATAGGCCGTGGCGTGCAGACTGCCCAGGTACGGGTCCAGGCCGACCCGCTGAATGGCGTTGGTGACCTCGCTGGTCACAAGCGTGTAGGTGAAAGACAGGAGCGCGTTCAGAGGATCCAGTGGCGGCCGCCTGGATCGACCATTGAATTCGAAGTCCATATTGGTCACCAAGCCCGGGAATGACTGGAAGTAGACGTTCGAGGCGTGGCCCTCCATGCCTCGGATGAGGTCGAGATCCGCTCCCGCACCGTCCAGGGATCGTTGCAGGGCCCGGATGCGGGCGGCGGATGCGGCCAGAGCCGCATTCGCGGTGGCCGTCGCGCGCTTTCCCAGAAACCGGGCCTGGGTCTCCAGTTTGCCCCGGACGATGGCCCGGGCGCAGGCCCCGGCCCGTTCTGGATCGGACAGGACCGCGTACTGGTTCCTGCGCCGTTCCACATGCTTGTGTTCGTCCAAGACCAGCCGGGCCTCGAACCGGCCCTTGGGATTGAGGATCACGGTCTCGATGCGCTTGCTGACCAGTTCCCGGAGCACGGCCGCGGTCAGGGTGGGGTAGCCAACCAAAGTCAGGGCCCGCAGGCCGTCCAAGGCCACCTCCTCGACGGTCTTGCCATCCCGGACCAGGGCCAGGTTCGGGCCTGACTTGCGGATATAGGTTCCGGTCTCGAGGACGAACACTCGTTCCATGGCCGCTCAACTCCGGGCCGGCAGGAACCGGGCCACCATGTCCAGGCTGGCCCGGAGATGGTCCAGGGCGTCCTGGAGGTTGTTGACCCGTTCGGCTTTGGGCGAATCGGCCGTGGACCACTGCGGACAGTGCAAGAGCGGGTGGGCGTAAGGCACGGGTTTTTCGAACGGGCAATAGTCGATGGTCAGGCCAAGGAGTTCGTGGATGCGACGACACCCCAACGGCGTGCCCCGAAGCCGGGAGAGTTTCAGGTCCACCAAATGGGGATTGTACTCGGGCTGATTTCCAAGGGCATGATGGAGAATGGTCCGGGCCCGGGTCAGAAAACCAAAAACCCCGTAGACGATCTTTTCCTCGCGCATGGTCAGCCCCCTCCCCTCCCGGCAGGAAGCCAGCAGTCCGGCCAGGGCCGGGCATCGCTCCGAAACGAGGGCCAGTTCGGGATAGGTGGCCGTCCATTCGGAAAATCGGGGATGTTCGAGGACCTGGCCGCCCCCGTCGCCAGTGGGTCCGGACCCGTCCAGGCCCGAGGCCGGGTTGAGTACAAGGCGGCCAAGACCGGCTTCCAGCCTAGCCCAGACGTCGCCCCGGACCTTGGGCCAGAATTCCGAGGCTTTGCCGGAAACACGATGAAGACCCATGGGCAGCTTGACCAGATTGCCCAGACCGGCCTCGCCGACCTTGTCCTGTTTGGGAAAAACCTCCAGATTGAAGGCGGTCAGATCCCGGCCGACCACGGTGGCGATGCGACCAAGAACGTGCCGGACCCGGGCTGCGGGCACCGGGGCTTCGAAGGCGAACCAGAAATGAAAGCCCTTGCCCCCGCTGAATTCCGTCAGGCAGGAGAGCCCGGCCTCGGCGGCCACCTCGGGCACCCGGTTGAGCATGAAGTCCCGATCCCGGTACACGGCCGAGCGCTTGGCCGAATCCAGCTTGCCTGTCCGCAGGCTCTTGGCCAGGTCGGCGTCGATGACGCCAAGACGAACGGTCCCCGGACCTTCCATGAGATAGACTCCATAGGTCTTTCGCCCTTGGAGATGATCCCGCAGATCCTGGGAGGTCATGGGCCGGCGCACGGGCACGTATCCGGCCGTGCCCTCGTTCCGGTTGGCCCATTGCCGGGCGAAGCAGTCCTCCCGGCCTCTGAAGACGTCCAGATACCGGCGCAACAGGTCGTCCTCCCGCCTGGCGGCCCTGAACGCTCCGTCCGGGACTGGATCGTCCCCGGATTCTGTTCTGGTGGGAATCTCGACATGGGAAAGATCCACTCCGTCTGGAGCAAGCTTGGTCAGGGCCATGGCTTCCGGTCCCCGGCCCAGGGCCGTGAGCAGGGCGGCCCGTTCGGCCCAGGCCGGGGCGAATTCCGGATGCGCGGCGTTGATGTGGCCCAGAATCCTGACCGCCAGATCGAGAAGACCGGCGCTCTGGGCCAGCAGGGCCCATTCCAGGGCCCGGTTGGGGGGCAGGACTTTCCAGACCGATTCGTTGGCCAGAATCCTGGCCGAGCGTTCCATGTCCTCGCCTCGGAGAACCCTGGCCCGTAGCGTGCCCAAAAGCAGGGCGAAATCGACTTTGGCCTTGGATTGTAGTTTTGCGTTGGCTGGATTCATGGTCGCCTGCCCCCTTCGGATTGATTCGCCCGGCTCCTGAATGCGGCACGGTCGGAGGGGATGACCGGTGGCCGCCTGAAGCCGGGCGAAATTTCATGGATATGTTTGTTCATCCTGCCTGGGCGAAAATTTTCCTCAATCGAGGCAGCAGGGGATAGCGTGGCCGCTCCGAGGCAATGGCCTGGGACAAGGTCAGGGCTTCGTCTCTCCGGCCTTGAGCCAGACAGGCCGCCGCCGTCCAGAACAGGCCGTCGGGATCCATGGAGCCGAAGACCTCACGGTGGAAATCGTCGGCTTGGCGGCCCATGGTCTCTGTCTCCTCGTACCTTCCCGCAAGATAGGCGATGCGGGCCAGGCGAACCAGGGAGACATGCCGGGAACGGCGATCTCGCGATGCCGAAGCCTCCAGCATCCGGGCGGCCTCCTCGTTCCGGCCCAGGGCCGTCAGACAGTCGGCCATAGTCCAGACCACGTAGGGGCGCCTGACCTTCTGAGGCACGGCTTGCACGGCCTGCAGCCCCTTGTCGGCCTCCCCCCGGGAAAGAAGAATCCTGGCCCGCAGCTCAAAGACATAGTCCACATCGGCCGGATTTTGACCGTGCAGGGCCGCATCCAGGGCCTTCAGAGCCTCGTCTGGTCGGGCCAGGGCGAATAGGACCTTGCCCAAGGCGAAATACTTGTGCTTGGGCGCCACCCAGTCCTTGCCCTCGTCCTCCCTGATGCAGGTTTCCACCAGGGGCAAGGCCCGGGATGGCCGCCCCAGCGTGTTCTCGCAGGAAGCCAGATTGTAGAGGGCCTTGACGTAGTTCTTTCGCTCTCGGGCCCGGGACAGACGGGTCTTGTCATCGTAGGCCTCCCAATTGTCCTTGGCCCGCTGGAAGTGAACCATGGCGTCTTCGGGCTTGCGCCGGAAATCGCGAACGAGCTTTCCCAGACGGTAGTGGTTCGTGACTCGGTCGGGCAGAATCTCGTTGGCCCTGGCGAAATGTCGCTCGGCCCTTTCGATGCGGGCCTTGCGCTCCGCCGGATGAAGGACGATCTCTCGGGCGTTGGCCGCCTGGAGGCTCCGGTACAGGGTGTAGCCAAGAGAAGCGTGGAGCCGGAAATCGTTCGGGTCCGCGGCCAGACAGACCTCCAGTTCGCGGATGGCTTCGTCAAGACGGCCGACCTGCCCCAGAGCAAAAGCCAGTTCCTCGCGTATCGGCCGGTCCAGACCGAACTCGACGAGTTCCGGATCCTTTTCTTCCACAGGAAGGAACAGGTCCAGGATGTCCGTCCACCGGTTGTCCACGGTCAATTCGCGGATTTCGATCAGCACGGCTTCCTGACGTCTGCGGGCCATGGTCACGGCTCCGGCGTCCCGGGCCAGGACGGCAAATGGATCATCGCTTGCCGGGACTTCGGAGCGGGGTTCGGCCTCGGGCCGGACAAGAATGCGGGCTGTATCGCTCATGGTCGTTCCTCCTGGACGGTCCTCGGCCGGGGCGAATCCCCAACGTCTCGGGCCGTTCATGATATGGAACGGTCATGGGAGGTTTGTTTTCAAAAAATGGATGAGCCCGAAACTGGAAGGAATACCCGCCGCGCGGTGGATGGGGATGGTGGACCTTCGGAGGTTGACCGATCCACGGCCTCGATATATCTGATTATCAGATAATCTGAATTTCATGAATCTGGAGGCAAGTACCATGCAAGCTGAAACAATCAAGGTCGGCAAGAGGGGAACCATTGTCATCCCCGCATCCATGCGGGCGAGATATGGTTTCACGGAAGGCTCGCAAATCATGGTCCAGGCCACGGATCAGGGGATGATTCTCCTACCGGCGGTATCCCTGCCTGTGGAAATGTATGGCTTGGATCGTCGGGCCGAATTTCTCCTGAACAATGCGGTCTCGGACGAGGAGTATCAAATGGCCAAGGCCGAAGTGCAGGCCATGGGTCTCGATCCCGACGATATTCCCCAGAGGGATCGAGAAGAACCATGACCATTCATCGGGTATTTCTCGATGCCAACATCCTCTTTTCCATGTCTTGGAAGCCGTCGAGCCTGATTCGGCTGATCGACTTGGCCCGGACCGGGCAATGCGCCTTGATGGCTTCAGGGTATGTTCTGGAAGAAGCTCGACGAAACCTGCCCAAAGCAGATCAAAAAACGGTGCTCGAGAATATAATGCGGCATGTGGCCCTTGTGCCCGAGGCCGACCCCACCATGGCCTGCCCTCTGGACCTGCCAAGCAAGGACCGGCCGGTGTTCATGTCAGCGGCCTTGGCCCAGGCCGATTTTTTTCTGACCGGCGACATCCGGCATTTTGGCCCCTTCTTCGGCCAGACTGTCCTGGGAGTTCGGATTCTCACGGCCCGGGAATACCTTCTGGAAGCGTGAGCCGTCGTCGTTGGCCAAAAGTTTTCCCTGAACTTCCACCCGGGGGCTCCTCGGCCCCCAGGGCCCGGGCCAGCACGGCCACGGCCAGGGTATTCATGGACACCCCTTCCTGTTTGGCCCGCAGACCAAGATCGGCATGCAGGGTTTTCGGCAAGCGGAGAACGAACCGCCCGCTCGCTTCGGGAACCCTCAAGGCCTTTCTCGTTTCAAGCCAGGAACGCTCGGCATCGGCGGCCTCGGACACGGCCTCAGCGATGCTCGAACCATCAGCCATGCATCCGGGCAGATCGGGAAAAGTCACCAGCCAACCGCCACCATCCTCTTCGCTCAGCGGCCGAACCTCGAACCTGTTCTGGGGATGATCAGGCATTGTCTTCCTCCTGCTTGCCGATCAGAGCCAAAAAACGGCGTACATAGATCGGCTTTATCGGCTTGTGGGAAGGAACGGTCAGGGATTCACCATCCGGGGCCACAAATGTCACGTGACTTGTCCCGGGTTGCCTCCATCGAATGCCGAGCTGCCTGGCCAGGGCCTTGAACTGTTCAATGCTCCAATCGTCTCTGGGATTGTTGCGCATGGCCAGAAGCAACTTTTCGTTTCTCGACATAATGATATCATATCCAGTATCAAGCTGTTGTCAATCACTCCCATCCAGCCACAAGAAGGGAAAACACCTCTTGGGTCATGGTCATCACCGATAGCTGAACGGAAACAACGTCTTCCGATTACGCAAGACCTCGTCCAGCACTCCAATCCAGTCTTTGGCGGTCAGAAGACAGGAGAAATGGTCCCTGTCCAATTCTCCGGACCGGACCGGCTCCATGGCCGCGGCCACATGATTCGGCGTTTCGGCATCGTCGAGAGCGCGTTCCCGCATGGCCGCCAGAGGCAGAAGGGCCATGACCCGGATGGTCGGACCGGATACTGGGGCCAGACAGAGATCCAGCGACTCAGCGAAACGCTTTCGAGCCTCGAACCGGTTCGGGGCCAAGAGCCCGAGATTGTATCCCAAAAGTTGGGAGGGATGGAGCCGATGCCCCTGTTCCGACAGCAGCCTTGCGAATCTGGCCTCGACCCGGTTCCTGAGGGGTTCGGGCAACATCCGCCCCCCGTCTACGTGGGCTCTGAGCAGAGCGTGAATCTGAAATGGGTCCATGGCCTCCACGGCCCAGTCATCATCGAACCGCAGATGTCCAATTCGGGCCAGGCTCTCCAGAGCCTCGTCGTCCCTTCCGGCCGAGGCCAGGGCCAAGGATTCGTAAATCAAGTCACGATTGCAGTCCGGAACGGTTTTCAAAACCTGAAAATCGCCAAAAGCCCGGATGGCTTTTTGAATGTGTTCCAGGGTCTGCTCGATATGCTCTGGCCCCCGAAAGGCCCAATGTTGGGCCATGGTGCCGTGGTATTGGCCCAAAATTTTCTTCACGCAGGGTCCGCCCGCGTTCTTGCAATGACGGGCCAAAGCCTTTTCCATTTCGTCGATGACCTCGGAGACCTCGGGCAGACCGACATAAGGGTCGGCCCGAAACAGAAAGGCGTTGTGTTCGATGCCAATGAGTCTCAGGAGGCTGGCCAGGACGGTTTCAGCCTCTCCCCCGTCCAAAGAGGCCACCGACGGAAAAAGGTCGTCCAGAACCCGTGCCCAGGCCCGGCTTCCCTCGATCAATCCGGCGTGATTGGCCTGATTCAGATGGAGCTTGGCCAACCGCCAGGCCAAGCCGGGGTCCATGGAACGAGCCAAATCCGGGGTCAGACAGGACAGCAGGGCCTGTCCGTCCTGGCAGGCATCTCTCTCCAGGCGTTTCTCCAGCATCTCCAGGAGCAGGCCCAGATCGTCGTCCCGGCTCAGGCTTGAGCCTAGTGTCGTGGAATGGCGTTCGATCCAGGGAATGAGACTTGGCGAAAGAACGGCGGTCAAAAATCTGGCCGGATTCCGATCTGATTTGAGGACTCTGTCGAGCTCGACGAGACGGGCCGCCGGGGCCAGAGGGCAGTGGACGATCTCCACGGCCTGGTCCACATGGTCCAAAAAAACGCAATCCTCGACGTCAAGAGCGGACTCGGCGCAGGACAGGGGCGCGAGGAGGGACCGACCTAAACGACGGGCCAAGCCGATCTTGACTCGCAGGCCGTCCACCGGAAGCAGTCGACCGCTCATTTCCACTGCGCCGCTGGCCAAGACCGGCGGGAAGGGAAAATCTTCAAATGCGGCCACGATACCCAGAGCCATGGGGAGACCCAGGGAAGGCCCGCAAATCTTTCGGCCACAAACCAGCGGCCAAAAAGCCGCCTCCTGGCCATGTCTCTCCCAGCACCAAGCCCGGACCAACTCCACTGCTCGGAGGGCCTCAGAATCAAGAATCGTGGACTGGTGGCCGAGAATCACGGGCAGGTTCCTGCCTAATCCGACCAGTGAATACTCGAGAACGGCATCATCCCCAGCCAGAAGGATCAGTGGAACCAGCTTCCAGGTTGCCGATTCCAGATCGCCCAGAGGTAATCCGGTCCACTGCTCGGCCTGAGCCCGGAGCCAGGGGCGAATTTCGCCCGGGGTGGCCGCCGGATCCAAAAGATGGCTGGCCAGGAGGACGGGACTCAGATCCGGGACATTGAAACTGGTCAATTTCCCCAGACGGACAGCGGCATCGTGTCCGGGCCAAATCCCGGATCTGGGAGCGAGACGCCCCGGCAGAATACCTGTACGGATTTCGCACAGGAGGGAGTCCACGGTCCAGCGGTCAATGCCGGTCATGCCCGTCGATCACCAGCAGAACCACCGGACGACCCGATGAAAAGGCCTCTTCCGAAAGGTCGGGAAACTCGGCCCGGACCATGGGTCCTCCCAGGGGGTCCGGAAAAATATTGCCTTCGGTCATTTCCTGGCCGTGCTTCCACCAGGCAAACACCTGCCCTTCAGCGGCCTCCGGGTTCAGGGCGGCCGTGCAATGGATGGTATTCTCGCGCCATTCTAAACGATGGAGGATGGCCAACCCGGCTTCGATCAGGGTTTTTTCGTTTTCTGGTCGAAAGACGATGAAGGAGTGCTCGGCTTCGCCGGCCGCCGCCAAAGGCAAACGGTCACGGGGCAGTTCGGTCTGAGCCAAAGATTGCAGGACGTCACCGGTTTTGGGCATGCCAATGCGGGAATCGAAGGCCAAAACCCGGGACCGAACATTCGACTCGTTTCCAAGTTTCCGAACGATACTAGCCCGTTCGTGGCGATCCACGAGGCGGTCCAGGGCCTCCAGAGCCATGCGACTGCCAATATCCAATTCCAGTTGACGGAAAAACCAGACGGGTGAGTCCTGGTCGATGGAGGAAGATTCTTGATCACAATTCCGGAGAACGGTCCCGACCCGCTCCGGTTCTGCCCTCCCCAGGCAAAAATCAAGGTCCTCCACGTCCAGGGCATAGGTGTTCCAGGACTCGGCCCAGGGCAGTCCAGGCCCCAGGGGTACGTCCCCATCGCCTGCCAGGCCCCCTTCGTCAAAGGTCTGGGCCACCCGCACGGCCCGATCTTCCGTCATGACCTTGAGAACCACGACAAGGGGCGGGTTGATGTGGCGAAAGCATTCATCCCATCCTCCTTTACGTTCCTTCAGGGCCCAAACCTGACCCGGACCCGGTTCCGGCCTCAACGGAGGAGGCCAAAGCCCGGCCAATGTCGAGCCAAGTTCATGCCAATCTGGCTCCATTTTTTTCTCCATGGCGCAAAAAACACATCCCCGGGCGTGTTCCCGGACCTTTTCGGCTTGACTCTCATCCATGAGAATCGAATGAGGCGGGCAGGTTCGAGTTCTGAACATCTCGCGCCAGGCTCGCTTGATGGTTGAAACGTCGATGCTGGTTTCAGTCATGATCATGTACTCGCTTTTCAGGCATAACGGGAACAGTCCTCATCGTTGCAGCCGTCGAGGAGAAAAACGACGAACCGGGCGAAAAGGGCCTCGTCCAGGTCTGGTTGGGAAAGCCCCTCGTGCATGCTGGTCAACTCCCGGATCAACCCGAAGGCTTTTTTCTTGTGGTAGGCTACACCTGATGGCCCGGCCAGGTTCAGTGCCCGGGCAATGCTTTCCATGGTCAGTTCGCAGTGGATCAGAAGGCAGACCAGGAGAAAATGCCCGGCCCGATCCAGTTGTACGGCAACAGTCCCAGCCAGTTCAGCCAGAAATTCTTCGGAATGGACCGGATCAGTTCGGGACAACTCAAGAGCTGGTCCGAAAGAATTCTCGTCTTCCGTTTCATCGAGCGACTCGTCGGGAACGTGGCCTTCGTACACGAGGTGAACCGGATAGCCTGCCCGGATGAAAGAACAAAGTTCCCGTAAGGGGATGGCTCTTCCCGGGCCCAAAAATTTGGAGACCTGATTCCGGAAGGAATCGGCCAGATGGAGGATGCCTTTGGCCGTCCGGATATCCTGGGGCTCAAGAAGCGGATGGATGGGGCAAACCCCTCTGGCAAGAAGCTCCTCGTAGGCAGGGATGGCCTCGCCATTGCCGCCGTAGGTCGAGAAATCCCGTCCTGGCGAATACATCCACTCGCCCACGGTCGAGGCCAAAACCTGACGAACCCGACGATAGAGGGGATCTCGCCTGCCCTCGGCGATCATCGTCGCCAGCATGGACCGAATTTTCCGTTCCAGACCCGTCCAGTCCTTTCTGGCCAGGAACAAACCTAAACCGGCATGGCACGATCCGCCGCGCTCCCGCAAAAGGACCCAGAGATCGGCCGACAGTTCATCTGGCTCTGCCAAGTCATTGTATTTTCGGGCCCCCACGCAGCGCATGAGCAGTTGGCTGCACTCGACCGAGTGAATCCAGTCCAGAAAAAATTGTTCTGAGGCCCCGGTCATGAACCGGCCTCCAGGCATGTAGATGGGACCTGGCCCAAATACTGGGGCCAGGAGGCAAAACGCATCTGTTCTGGAAGGGATAGAGAAAACTGCTCCAGAAGATAGGTTTTTTTCTTAAGAATTCTCCCTGTGTCCTGGAACACGCAGCCCTGTCGAATGGCTCTCGCCGCAGTCAGAGGCTTGCTTGTGCAGGGACAAATCGTGGTCGACATCCCCTGAATCCGACGAAGCACAAAGAGCGGATGGGTTTCATCGGGAGGCCGGTTTCGGGGGAAACGCTCTCCAGTTTCCTGCATCCACCACCTGTTTTCGGCCGTGAAGAGCATGTTTACCCGCCACTCCCGTCCGGTCAGAAAGCATTTCTTTGAATTCGACGATTCATCATTTGCCTGTCGAGGGCCCCAAATTTCCAACCCGCGAATAGTGTTTTGGATCATTCGACCATCCTTGAAAAAAATCGGCTCATTTCCGTTATCCATGATCATGGCGGCCTGGCCGGCATGCGGAGTAGGTATGATGGGAGAAGACTCATGGCAAGACAAATAACCCATTCCCTACCGCGAACGCACCCGTTCGCACCCCCGTGTCATCCTGCCTCCTGATTTTCCAGTTTCAAAAAATTCGATTGAATTTTTTATAGACACTTGACAACGACATTTTTAGTGATAAAAAATGTCGCCATGGAAAGCACGAATCAGAAACTCACCCTGGCTGAGGTCTGCGCCTTGACCGGCGTCAATCAGCGCACGGTCCGCTTCTACATCCAGAAAGGCCTGGTGGATCGGCCCGTGGGTCTGAAGAAGGCGGCCTATTACACCAGAGAGCATGTCCGGCAGCTTCTGGAGATCGAGAAATGGAAAGGGGTCGGGATGACTCTGGAGGGCATTCGGGAGGTCATGATCCGGGATGGGGATGACCTTCCACTGCCTCCTCCGCCAAGGGAACCGGGG
>RZZR01000080.1 GCA_009929795.1 Deltaproteobacteria bacterium
CGTCAGCGTCGTCTTCCCGTGGTCAATGTGACCAATGGTCCCAATGTTTACGTGCGGCTTCTTCCGCTCGAACTTCGCCTTACCCATGTTTGTAACCCCCTTGAGCAAAAAATGATATGACCAGATCGCACCTTGGCACGAAAAGGAAGCGTGTGCGGAGATGTCTGACGTGTGGAGCCCACGACCGGATTTGAACCGGTGACCTCTTCCTTACCAAGGAAGTGCTCTACCGACTGAGCTACGTGGGCCTGGCGATGCGCACTCAATGGAGCGGGAAACGGGACTTGAACCCGCAACCCTCAGCTTGGAAGGCTGATGCTCTAGCCAATTGAGCTATTCCCGCGTCATGAAAGAGTAGTCAGACGGCAGGCCTGACCTGCCTCCTACTTCCGTTCTCAGCTTGCGTGGTGGAGGGGGGAGGATTTGAACCTCCGAAGGCGTACGCCGACAGATTTACAGTCTGTTCCCTTTGGCCACTCGGGAACCCCTCCACGCCTGGAGCTGGCGATGGGACTTGAACCCGCAACCTGCTGATTACAAGTCAGCTGCTCTACCAGTTGAGCTACGCCAGCAAAGAAAGAGGTCTATATAGACCATCGAACCGGATTGCAAGCATTTTTTCCCTAATCCCTCTTAATGGTCTTGCTCTGTCATTTCGGACAATTGCAAAAAAAACCTTTTGCTGACGGTCTGTTCGACGACGACCAGAATGTCCTCGGCCGTACTCGGTTTCGAGAGCCAGCCGTCGGCCCCTGCGGTCAGGGCCTGCTGCTTGTCGGCTTCAAAGGCATTAGCCGTCTGAACCACTATCAGTTGGCGGGAATCGACTCCGTCGATCCGGCCGGACCTGATCAGCTCTATGGCCTCCATGCCGTTCATGACCGGCATCTGAACATCCATCATGACCAGATCGTACGATGACCGGGCCAGTGTCTCCAGAGCCTCCCGGCCATTGGCCACGGTCTTGACCTCATGCCCGGCCTTACCGAGGATGGAGGAGAGATAAAATGCGTTGACCGCATTGTCTTCGGCCACGAGGATCTTCAACCGGCCGGCATCGGGCTTGTGCCGTTCCGGAATCTGGCGATTGACGGGCTGGGCATCGCTCGTCGGAGCGACTCTGACCGTGAAGTGCACGGTGGTCCCCTTGCCCGGCATGCTGTCGATGCAGACGAACCCGCCCAAGAGACCAACCACCCGCCGAACGATACCTAAGCCCAGCCCGGTTCCCTCAAACCGCCTCGTATACGACGAGTCAACCTGGGTGAAAGGCTCGAACACCGAATCCAATACCCCGGGATCCATCCCGATGCCTTGATCGTCGACCTTCACAAGAAGCTGATGAAAGTCTCGCTGGCCGTGCGGTTCCAGCCAGTCAATGCAAACCGCTATCCGACCCGATTCCGAAAACTTGATCGCATTGCCGATGATGTTGAACAGTACTTGGCGCAATCTCGGGCCGTCACCCATGACTGCATCCGGTATGGACGAATCCATCTCAACATCCAGGGCCAGCCCTTTTTCCCTCAGACGAGCCGAAAAGGTCCCTACAACTTCATGGACAAGCCGCGACGGGGAATATTCCATCACCACCGGCTCGATCTTCCCAGACTCGATCTTGGAGAAGTCCAGGACGTCGTTGATGATGTCCAGAAGGCTTCTGCCGGCCATCAATGCGTGAGAGACCAGCTCGCTTTGCTCGCAGGACAGCGGTGTCTCCCTGAGAAGGCTGAGCATGCCTAGGACCCCGTTGAGCGGGGTCCGGATTTCGTGGCTCATGTTGGCCAGAAAGGCCCCTTTGGCCCGGCTGGAGGCCATGGCCTGGTCCCTTGCCCGGACCAGCTCCTCTTCGGCCTGCATCTTCTTCTCGAGTTGCTGGAGGGCTTCGTCGCGCATACGGACATAGTCGTGGATGCGGAGGTTGAGTTCGGTCACATCCTGGACAGTCAGCATGAGCCAGTACCGGCCGTCATCCCGGCGGACCGGGCTGGCCACGACATGTTGAAGCATCTGCTGACCGTCGGGCCGTACGGCCAGAATCATGGTTCGGTGGAGGTAGCTTGAAAACACGGCCGGGGGCCCGCCATCCAGGACGCTCTCCAACCGTCCCCTGTAGCGCGGCTCGTCCAGATTGGGAAAGCGCTCCCGAAGGTCCACGCCCTCGATCTCTGCGCTGGGAATTCCGGTCCATGCAGACAGACAATGGTTCCAGAACCGGACCCGGTATTCTCCGTCCAGGATGCAGACTCCCACGGGCATGGCGTCCAAGGCCTGAAAATCCAGACGCATCATTGGGCGTCCTCGAAGTGCTTTCGACTTTCCCGGACCTCTATCGAACGGGACAGGCCGGCGACGTCCAGAACGATTCCCAGATTCCCGTCGTCCATGACCGTGGTTCCGTGGATACCCGGTACTGCAGAGAAGACCTTACTGATGTCCTGGAACACGGCCGGGTGTTGCCCGACCACCTCGTCCACAGCCAGCCCCATCAGGAGGTTGGGTCCGATTCTGACGACCACCACATGTCGCCCCGAATCCACTGAGGGCATATCGTAAAACGAGGCTAGATCCAAAACCGGTAGGGCCACTCCACGATGTTTGATGAATCGTCTTTTGCAAGCCATGGACCGGGCACCGGCATCAAGATCCAGACATTCGACCACGTCACCCAGCTGAACGAAAAAGACGGTCTCCCCAACCCGGACCCCCAGGCACTCGACGATGGCCAGCGACAGGGGAAACTCCAACAGGATTTCCGTTCCCTGGCCCATAGCACTGAACACCCTCGCCGAACCCCGAATGGTCTCCATGGCCTCACGTACCGAGTCCATGCCCACGCCCCGCCCAGAGACCTCGTCAGTGCCATTCTTGGTCGACAGACCCGGGAGGAAGACCAGGTCGAGAAGCCCATCTTCGTCAAGGAGGGTCGAGTCCTTTATCACTCCTCGTTCCAGGGCCTTGCGGAGTAGGGCCTGACGGTCGACGCCCCGGCCGTCGTCTTGAATGCTGATCCGCACATCCCTGCCGCTCTGCTCAGCCTTCACGGTAATCCGACCTCTGGACGGCTTGCCCGCCTGAACCCGCTCGTCCGGACCTTCGATTCCATGGTCCATACAATTTCTGAAAATGTGCACTAGAGGCCCGTTCAAGTGATCAATGATGGCCATGTCGATGCCCGTGCCCTCCCCCCGGACAACAAGATCGACCTCTTTGCCAAGTTTGGCCCCCAGATCCCGGACCAGCCGACGGAGCTTCTCGAAGATTATCCCAACCGGGATGAGGCGCATCTCCAGAGTCTGCTCCTGCAGTCTCTGACAGAGGATGCCGATGTCCTCGGCCAGGGTCCTCACGGTCCCCTGCCCGCTGTACTTAGCCTCCCGCAGGAGCCGGGCGTGGGTCATGGTCAATTCCCCGATCCTCTGGACCAGCACGTCCAGTTGCTCGGCGGTGACCGTTATCCTGGTAACCCGATCGTCAGACCTTTTCTGATCCTGAGCCTCGGGTTCGACGTGAACGAGTTCTGACGCCGGACCCGAAAGCCCCCCCCGAGATTCTTCCATGGACTTTCGGGCTTGTCGCATCCCATCCAGGGCCTCAAGCCGCTTCTCAATTCCATGGATATTGGGCTCTTCTCCTCCTTCAACCCCTTTGATCATGGCCCCCAGTGTGTCGAAGGCCAAAAGCAAGGCCGAAATGTACTCCTGATCTGGAATCACCCCGTGTTGACGAACCAGATTTAAGGCATGCTCCACCTTGTGGGCGAAGGAGCTTATTGTTTGGAGGTTGAGGACACCGGAATCGCCCTTGATGGTGTGTACGGCCCGAAATATCCGGTTGACCTGATCCGAAAGCCCCTCGGTCTCGATCCGCTCCAAAGCCAGGACGTCGGCCTCAATGTCGCTCAACTGCTCAAGGCAGCTGGTGATAAAGATGCGGATGATGGTTTCGTCGTATTTCACGCTTGGCCTTGCCCCATATGTCAACAGGTCCAGTCGGACATGGCATCGATGGCCTCGAGCAGGGCCGCGAAGGTTTCAACCTTGAAGAAAAGCAGGATATCCCCGGATATTTCCCGACCCTCCATCCGGAAATGGGTCCGGACAAAGAGGACCATCCGTTCGCCCTGATCCAGGCCGGAACGCACGAGATCGTGGAAGGTCTCCTCGAAGTAGACCGGCGGGGAGTAGTTGATGTGCCTGTTCAGCATATTGCCCATGGATCCCATGACCCCGTTCAGGACGATGTTCCCGATCTCCTGGAGGGCCCCAATGCGCAACGAGTCCATGTCGTCGGTGGCCGGACAATGTCCGACCAGTGCCTGGACCAGATTACAGGCGCTGGACGGAGGAAAAACCAATGCGGCAACTCCAGAAAAAAACCCGTGGAAATCGAGCTTGATTGCCGAGACGGTCTCATCGGGCTCAAAAATGTTTTTGCCCAGCAGGTCTTGGATACTGTCGAAGAAGACCACCTCGGGAACAAGGAGTTCCACATGGGAATCGATCATCTGGTTGAGGACCCCGGCCGCCCGGCCCACCCCGATATTGATGAGCTCTCCGAGGACGTCACGCTGATAGTCGCTGACGGAAATCATGCCGAGTCCGACTCCATTGATGACCAGGCTCTGTTCAGGGCCTCGTGGAACTGAACCTTCTGGACCGGCTTGAAAAGAATGCTCTGGGCGCCGAGGATCAGGCACCTCTCTCTGGTGCTTTCCTGGATGTCGGCGGTCAGGACGATGACCGCAGGAGGCTTTTCTCGGCCGTGAATGGCAGCCAGAACCTCGAGCCCTCCGACCTCGGGCATATTCAGATCCAAGACCAGAATGTCCGGTGCCTCGGCCTGGATCATCTCCAGGCACTCGCGGCCGTTTTTGGCCTCAAGAACCTCCATCCCGGCCTCTCGAGCCATGGTTCCAACCATGGTTCGCTGAAATAAGGAATCGTCTGCCAACAAAAGTTTGGCCATAAGACCTCCAGACTATTGATTAACCTCGGTATCGCTTGGCCGACTTTCGCCCAGGGAGTGGATATGGAAACGATCTCCAGAGTCGGGAACGAGTACCGTCAATCCCTGTTTCCTGGCCATTTCCCTAACATCCTCCCTGCCGTCGCGACGAATGTGGACCAAGGCCATTGCTCGGGCCCCGGCTCGGACGCCAAACTCCATGGCCTCGACCGCCGAACTGTGATGATCGCTCTCGTGGATCGGATGATAGGACTCCTGGACCAGGAGATCAACACCCAAAGCCAGATCCAGACACTCCCTCGTCGGCCGACCGTCTCCGCCGTAGTAGATCGCGCCGTCGGCAGTTTCCACCCGCACCGCCAGGGTCGGCACGGCGTGAACTACGGATGCGAAAGCCATCGAATACCAAGCCTCGTGGGTTCTGGTCCCAGGCCGGACCTCGTGAATTTCAAGCCCGAAACCCAGGGCCTCTCGGACACCTGGATAGGCCAAGTCCAAGGCATGTGCCACGGCTAGGCCGGTTCCGGCCCCTCCCCTGACGATCAGAGGGCGACTGCGACCATGCTCCCTCATCCTGATCAGCAGAAGAGGCAGCCCGAAAAAATGGTCGCCGTGAAAGTGGGAAATCCAGACCTCGTCCAACTCCATGGGTCTTGACGCCGTGGCCCAGAAAGCGTGGGCCGCGGTGAAGCCGCAGTCAAGAAGAATTCCCCCTGCCTTGCCCGAAGGCTGAATCAGGATCGACGTATTGGACTGGGCCGTGTCAAAGGCCTCACCTGTTCCGCAAAAGACGATCTCCATATGCCCCTCAAAATCCACCTGATCAAACGCCATTTATTACGCAGAGGGCCAGCTGTGTCAAGATGGGAAAATATTCGGCGGGATTGATCTAGGCCGGAATCGTGAGGCTCTTGACGCCTCCCGGAAGCGAAAGTAGGATTGGTGGAAGAGTTTTTTTACTTACAAACCCGCAGCAAGCGAGGGAACTCATGAGTCCCATGACCGAACAGGAAGCCCGGGGTCGCGTTGCCAAACTCCGAGCCTTATACAAAAATCTGGCCTCCTTTGTGGCGATCAACATCGTCCTCGTGGCCATCAATCTTATTACCAGCCCGAATGACCTCTGGTTCTATTGGGTGACCATTTTTTGGGGACTAGCCTTGGCCCTGCAAGCCGGAAAACTCTTCATCGGAACAGATCGACTTTTTGACAAGAACTGGGAAGAAAGAAAAATCAGAAAGCTCACCGGACAACAAAAATCGAAAAAGTGATCTTGGCCAAACAGAAGAGGCGAGCATCAGCTCGCCTCTTCCCGCATCGTCCAAACCCATTCCACAAAATTATTTGTATTTTGAAATGATTTCTTCAAGCTCGCCGTTGGCCTTGAGCTCGTCCAGACTTTTCTGCAAAATATCAACCACATTTTGTGAAATTTTTTTATTCAAAGCAATATAGAGCTGCCCCTCATTTATCACATAGACGGAATTAAAATTTTTGCTGTCCATACCATAAAATGCGCTCATCCACATGGCCACGCCCTCGGAATACGACCAGGCATCAATATCGTCTCGATATAGATCCATGAGATTCAGAGCTGGAAATCCACGAACTACAAAAAATTCCTCGGAAACATTCTCATTTTGAAGTAATTGATGGCCAACGTCATCTCTTACTACTCCAATTTTGTAATTCTTATTTTTTATATCACTCAATGAATTAATAACTATTCCTCTACTTTTTTTTGCGTAAAGGACAGAACGATTCTCAATAATTGGCCCTACCCATTTAAAAAGATTCTCTCTCTGCGTCGTTCTTGTACAAGCAAAAATAATAGTATTATCATTATTTAATGCCGCATTATATCCGACGGACCACTCGTCGAGACTTATGTCATTTTTTGTCAATTTTGACTCTGACATAGTGAAAATTCGCTCGAAAACATCAATAAATATTCCCTTAAGCTCCCCTTTTTCTTCGTAATTATACGGAGGATAGTACTCGGTATATAGCTTCAGGGAATCCAAGGGACTCGCATTGGCCTGGCAACAAAACGATGGAACACACATCGAAAAAACGCAAATAATGACCGCCCTCAAAATCATGCCGACTCTCCTATAAATTGTGAATAATTTTTACGACCATCACAGAGTGAGACGAAATATGAATTTTCAAACCATAAAAAAAGAAAATTATGAATTAAATTTATTAAATATTTAAAATTATATTAAAAAATTCATAAAAATGCATTAAAAAATGTCATAACGATAAATATTCATTTCAGCGCAAAAAAGCAAGAAAAAAAAGACACCGACAAAGCCGGTATCGAGGACACGCAAAAAATCATAAAGAGGAGCCTTAGCTCAAGCCGCCCGGGCCGAACCAAGGCTCCTCGAAAATTGGACGGTTCTCGAATTGATGATTTTGGGGAAAATAGACCTAAGAAAGCTGGAGCTCGCAGATACAGTCAAAGCCCAAACACTGATTGCGCACGAAAACTGATGAAAAACATCATCTATCGATTTGGATTCGGTTCCGCCCCCCGTCCTTGGCTTCGTAGAGCATCCGGTCGGCCCTCTTGAGCATTTCTTCCAGGCTCTCATCCTGTCGGGCGCAGACCCCGATGCTCATGGTCACCCGAATGTCCTGACCCTCGTAGGAGACGACGGTGCCTTCGATCCCCTGCCTGACTTCGTCGAACACCTCGGCGCACCGGTCGGGGTCCATGTCCGCGCAGATCACCGCGAACTCCTCCCCTCCCATGCGGGCCACCATGTCCGACTCCCTGAACCTGGCCGACAGATACCTGGCCACCGCACTGATTACCAGATCGCCGGCAGCGTGTCCGTAGCGGTCGTTGCAACGCTTGAAGTGGTCGATGTCCAGCATGGCCAGGACCAACCCCTTGCCCCGCCGCCTGTGCCCGGCCAGCAGTTTCTGGCCGTAACTGAAAAAAGATCGCCTGTTGAAGGCTCCGGTCAGGGAATCGCGCTCGGCCAGGTCCCGGATGGTGGCGATGTAGTCGGAGGTTTCGATGTTGCTCAAAACCCGGCAATAGAACTCCTCCGTCAGAAAGGGCTTGTGCATGTAGTCGTTGGCCCCGGCCTTGATGAAATGGGCCGAGGTGGTCGCCCCGCCGGCCCCAGACAGCCCGATGATGGGCAGCCGAGACTTGGACAGGGTGCGCCGGACTTCACGGACCAGGGCCGCTCCGTCCATGCCCGGCATGTTGTAGTCGGTGATCATCAGGCAGACCTTTGGGTCCTTTTCCCTTTCCAGAATCTCCAGGGCCGTGCGCCCGTCCGTGGCCTCGAGCACGGTGAAGTTCCAGACCTCCAGAAGCCCTCGGATCACAGCCCGGCTCACGGCCGAATCGTCCACCACCAGGGCCTTCTTGCCCATGTTTTGGCGCAGCCGCTTGAGAATGGCCACGACTTGCTGGATGTTCTCCCGGTTGTCCTTCAAGACATAGTCAACGATGTGCTTGGACCACATCAGGTCCCGGATGTCGTCGGACATCTCTCCGGTGAAAACCACGGCCGGGATGCCGTGTTTCACGACCAGATCCACGATCTCCCCCCTGGGAGCATCCGGCAGGTTCAGATCCAGCAGGGCCGCGAAATAGTCCCCGGCGCAAAATGATAGATGTTTTTTGGTATCCGCAAAACTGGGGGTTATCCTGGCCTCAATGCCCAGTCCCGACTGAACGGCCCGCGACAGAAGAGATCCGAACGTCTTGCTGTCCTCGACAATGAGAACGTTCTGCCTTTGCTCTCCGACGCACGTGGTCAGGTCGGCGTTCATGTTCCTCCCTCCGGATTGAATTGATCAGGCCTGGCACCGGGGATCCGCAAGCCGACCTCGGTCCGGTCATCCTCGTCCCAGGTCTCCATGAAGATCTCAAACCCCATGGCCTCTGCCATCAGCCTGGCCGAATACGTCCCCAGGCCAGTGCCTCCGGCCTTGCCGTAGCTGTTGTACTTGGCGAAAAAATTTTTGCGGATCGGCTCCGGAACGACCCCGGAATTGTGCACGGTCAGCCGAATGCCGTTGTCGTGTCTGATCTCCACCATTACCTCTCCTCCATCGGGAGAGGCCTCCAAGGCGTTGGCCAACAGATTCGAAATAATGGAGTAGAGCAGGACCCGTCGGGCCCAGAGGCGGAACACCTCCCCGTCCTCGACATCCCGGCCGTCCAGCATAATACGGAGTCTGACCTTCTTGGATGTCACCAGCCTCCTGTTCTGTTTGAAAACCTGCCGGATCACGGCAAGAGCGTCGACCTCTTCGGGCGCGAAACGGTACTCTCCCCGTTCGATCTTGAACAAATCCAGGGACAGATCGATCATCTCAAGCATCTTCTGGCCCGAGTCGGCGATGGTCCGGACAATCTCACGCTGCTCCTCGGTCAGGTTGTCGTCCATCTCCAAAATCTGGGGCAAGCCCATGATTCCATTCAGGGGGGCCTTCAGATCGTGGCGCATGATCCTATCCACGTCTTCTTTAAGTCGCTCAAGGTCTTTGCGGTGGGAGATGTCCTCCTTCATGGCCACGAGACTGGCAATCTTGCCCTGGTCGTCCATGACCGGAAAGATCACGGCCTGCTCCCAGTAGAGCTCCCCGTTCTTGCGCCGATTGCAGATTTCTCCCCGCCAGATTTCCCCCCGCAAAACGGTTTTCCACATCTCCCGATAAAAAGCTGCCTCGTGCTTGCCGGACTTGAGGATCCTCGGATTCTGCCCGATGGCCTCGTTCCGACAATAGCCCGTAGCCGTGCAAAAGGCCGGGTTCGCATATACGATGTTCCCATGGACGTCGGTACTCACCACCGAAAGGGGGCTGTACTCCATGCTGTTCTGAAACGTGCGCAGTTCCAGTTCGTTTTGTTTACGCTCGGTGATGTCCAGGCCCAGAACGGACAGACCTGTCACCCGGCCATCCTCCAACAATGGATAGATGAGGTGAAGAACGTGACGCCCGTCCCGGACGTCCTCGAACTGAACCGGCTCTCCAGTTTCCAAAACCTTGTGGACCTGGGCCATGCGGGATTCTCCGAGTTCGGGCGGCACGAAATCGATGATTTTCGAGCCGACGATCCTGTCGGCGGTCGTCCCCAGACGCCGGGCCAGGGTCTGATTCGCGAACAGAACCTCCCCGTCCGGAGTCATGAGAAAAGCCGACTCCTGAACCGAATCCAAAAATCCCTGGAGAATAGCCCTGTGCCGCTCCAAATTCTGGGCCGTCTGGGTCAGGCTCCGGAACAGCAGGTCGTGGGGCTTGGCCACACCGGTGACAAACACGGCCTTGTAGAGGAAATAAAAGGCCACGATCTTGGCCAGATGTCCGGCTTTGTTCATACCCCCGTACACTCCGACATATGAAGTAAAAGCCAGTTCCGACAGGATGCTGACAAAGATGAAGGCCAAGATAAGCCTGCGGATCTGAGGATCGAAGCCCCCTCCGGTGCGGTGCAGGAGATACCCGGACAAGGCCAGGACCAAGCAGATCACGTACTCGGCGTTCTTCTTGAACAGAGTCAGGCCCTGACCATCAACATAGCAGTCGGGGAAAAAATCGGCGAACACGGCCCAGACCAGACCGGCTGTGACGAGTCCCAGACCGGCCACGGCCGAACCCGGCCAGAGCCTCCGGGAAATAAAGGCCGTGGCCGCCAGCAGAGAGCCTGCTTGGAGGGCGCGGCCCACGATCCAGAGCTGGGTGGGCAGATTGGGGCCATGACCGGGAAACACCCCCATGCCGTCATAGGCCAGGGTGTGCAAAAGATCGACCAGGGACACGAACAGGGCGGCAACGGCCACGAACAGGAGATAATCGTTGTGCAAATACTTCCGCGAATGCCAGCCGATAATGAACACCCCGCAGGAGACGATAATGCTGAACATCTCGGCCAGGGAATGAAAGAGGAGATAGTTGAACCGGCCAATGACGGTGAGGATTCCGATGATCCCCAGGCCGAAGATCAGCTCGCCCTTGTGCTCGCGGAGAATGTCGCCCATGTGACTTGCCTTTTGCTGTCTTTGAAAACCATGGCTTTTCAGAAGGGAAAAGGCATGGACCGTGATTGAAAGATTATCAGTCGAATGGGCAAATGCCAAACGAAATATTCGGTCGCATCAATAACTCAAAATCTGGGGGGGGGTTGCATTTAACTCAGTCTTGACAAGACTATTTCGAGGGGAAAAAAGCTGATTTTCTGACAATTCATTCCCAGCCCATGGAGATCATCATGAAAACCATCGCCCTTTTTCTGACAAGTCTTCGCTGGCAGGACATCGTCGACCTGCTGCTCAACAGCTACATCCTTTTTCGCTTCTATGTGCTGTTTCGCGGCACGGTCATGGTCCGGGTGCTCACCGGACCGGGGCCATCGCTGACACCTTGGGCGTAAAGGTGACGAGCCTCGGACCCGTGCGTGCCAAGTTGATGAAGAAAGGAATGATCTACAGTCCTGCGCATGGA
>RZZR01000081.1 GCA_009929795.1 Deltaproteobacteria bacterium
ATGTCGATTTTCACTTGAGCCCCCTGGAATGGCTGACATAGAGTTTCCAGACCGCGCCCAGGCCCCGGCGGTTGATGGTCTCGCGGTCGGATCCGGCCGGGACTCCGACGACCCATTCCTCGCCGTCCACGGTCAGGACGTCGCCATTGACCGGCCTCGGGCCGGTCAGGGCCGGGAGAAAGGCCACGGCCGTGTCGGCCTGCCAATTTCCGGCCTGGGGGTCGTTGCCCATGTCGGTCAGCACGGCGACTGTCGACTCCACGGACCGGTCGGCCCGATGCCGGTATTCGCAGGGCCGGCCGATGGCCGCCAGATGAGACCGAGCCGCGTCGGTCATGACATCCACTCCGAATAGGTGGTCAATGCCCGGATCAGGTCGGCCCATCCGTAATGGTAGACCCCGCCCAGCCGGACCCATAACAGGCGGGGATCCCGGTTGCGGAGATCCACATGCCAGCCCGGGACCGGTCTCCAGTCCGGATACCAGCCGATGCCGCCCAGGATGAGGCGGGAGGACAACAGGGCGAATTGCTCCAGGGGGGAAAGACGTTCGTCGTTCGGTCCGCGGCCAAACCAGATGTCAACGGCCATGCCCGTGTAGTGAAAACTTTTCTCGGAATGGCCAGACTCGGCCCAGGATCCGATGATGTTGACCGGCACGTCGGCTTCTGTCCGGACGGCGTCCAGGGTCTCGATCAGCTCCCAGGCCACCCATTCTGGTTTCGGTCCCCATTCGGACCGCTCGAAATGCCGGATGGCCGACCAGTCGCGGGTCATTGGCGCTTGCCCCTGAGTTCCCGGATCTCGATCAGGATCTCACCGATCCTGTTGCTCATGTTGGCCGTGTTGGTCTCGACCTTGGCCAGGACCTCGGGCATCCGGCGGTTGGACTCCAGCCAGGATTCAATGGCCCTGAGACGTTCGTCGTGGCTCCTCACCCGGGCAGTGATCTCGCTCTGGCATTGGGCCACGTCCTGTTCCCAGGACGAGCGTCTGGCGTCGGCCGTCGTGTAGTGCCACCAGAAGATGACCCCCGAGAGAACGAAGCCGTATCCGGCGAGCGTGATCCAAATTTTTACCCGGTCAGGCATGGGACACCTTTTGAGTCGTTCCGCTTGGTTTACCTTTCATGACCGGGGGCGTTTCCCGCCCCCGGTTCGTCTATCCTCAGCTATCCTCAGCTATTCTTGGTCAGCTTGACGATGACGCCAGGCCGCCGACACAAGGGCAAGGGGTTGGACTGGGTGTGCAGGTCAGCCCCTCGGTTGAACTTGCGCGGCTCCACCTTGGCGTAGATCTCCTGGCCTTTGGTGTTCACGGCTTCCATGAAATCGGCCGGGGCAAAGTAGGTTGCAAAGGTGTTGGTCGTACCTTCGGGCACGGCATAGGCCTCGCCAGCGGCAATGAACCGGGTCGTGCTGCCATCGGCCAGATCGCACATGGCGTTATACTCCTCGAAGGTCAGGCCGCCGAAACGAAAGCCGCGGCGGATGTCGTCACGGGTCGTGGACGATTCCTGGTAGAGAAACTTCTCAACAACCAAGGGATGGGCGATGAGGGCCTCGAAGAACTCGGGGCTGCACAGGACCCGGACCCCGGACATGACGTCGCCCTTCAGGTTCTGCTCGATGTGGCGGGCCACCTCGAAACACTTGTTGCGGACCTGGGTGGTTTCGGTGGTCAGGGCAAAGTCCACGGTCTTCTGGGCAATGCCGAACTCATTGAACAGGTTGTAGATGACATCACCCGAGGCGTCGGTGATGATGCCCTTCAAGGCTCCGGCCCGGAGAAACTCCAGGGTGATGGAGTGCTTGTTGCGCAGCTCGGCCAGGTGCTCATTCATGACGTCCATGTAGACGGCCAACTGTCTGGCCGATCCAAAGGCCCGCTTGCCGGCGTATTCTTCGGGCAAAATAACGTCGTCGTGGGGGATGTGCGGAATGGTGAAGGTCCGGGCCCGTTTGGCCCCGTGCTTGGCCTGGGTTCCAGGGGATCCCAGGGGCAGGGAGGGCAACAGGGTGAGCACGCCGTCGCGCTCGTCGATCATGATCTCCCGGGTATAGACCCCTTTGGTGGGGAACAGGCCCAGCTCGTTGATTCGTCCATAGCGGTTCGGGATGAGGTTGACGGCATCGGTCAGCTCGACGGCCGAAAAAGCGTCATTCCCATAAGGGTTGGCAATAATGTCTGGCATGTCGATCCTCCTATGCCTCGACCAAGGCGACGATGCCCTGGGTTTTGAGTTCTCGCAGGGCGTCGGCCTTTTGTCCGGCCGTGGCTCCGGCGGGCCAGACCAGACCGGATTCGATCACTCCGGCCTCGCGGACAATGGCCACCCCGGTCACGTCGCCGTCGGTGGCGTTATAGGCCCCATAGGCGATGGCGGCCGCGATCTGGGTGCCGTCTGTGGCGGACAGGTCCAGGCCCTTGCAGGCTCCGGATCCGGCCTCGATCTCGACGGTGAAGGAGTCGCCAACCTCGAAATCCGGGTCGCCGTCGGCAATGGTGAAGTTGAGGTGCTCGGAGGTGTAGGCCGAGCCGACAGTGGCGTCGTTGAGGCGGGTCCCGTCAGGGGCGATGACCTTGAAGGTCCCGGCCCCGGCCACCTTGGCAATGCAGGCCAGGGTGTAGGTCCCGATCTGGACTTTTTTCCCGGCGGTCACGGTGCCGACCGTTCCGGCTCCGGTATTGGTCCCTTTCTCGGCGGCATTGACATCAAACAGGACCCGGCCCAGGACCTGGCCGACCTGGACGGCGGCCGAGCCAGTAAAGACGACCTTTTCCCTGGAAAACTCCTTGTCTTGCTCGTAGCGGACGACCGCGTCGAGGGTCTTGGCGGTGGTTATCGTCGGCATGGTTTACTCTCCATATTTTTCGCGGGCGTATTCGGACATGCCCATGGGTTTGGGGGTCGAGGATCCGGCCGAGGCCAAGCCCTGTCCGTGGGCGGCCTTCAGCTCCTCCAAAATAGCGGCCTGGGTCCCGGCTCCAGCCGAGGATCCGGAAAAGATCCCGGCCATGGCCTTGACCTGGTCGGCCGTCACGTTTGCTTCCACGGCTTTTTGCAGCCGGGCCGCGTCTTCGCCGTAGATAGCCGAAGCCAGGTCCAGGATTCGGCCCCGTTCCTCGGCCCTCGCGGCGCTCACTCCCTCAGTCATGGCCGAAGCTGCCTCGGCCTCCCATTCAGCTCTGGCTTCTGACACCAGCTCCGGGTGTTTCGCTTTCAAATCTTCAAGATTCATGATCAACTCCTTGTTTATGTGTCTCAAAAATTCCCGACGACTGCCGGCCCGGTCGATGAGCCCGAGCTTGGCCGCGTCTTTGGCCAGCCAGACCTGGCCGTCGGCCAGGGACTCGACGGCCGCCCGGTCCATATTCCTGCCCTTGGCCACCTGGTCGACAAACTGCGAGGTCAGGCCCACCAGATGGTCCATGATATATTGTCTCGCCTCGTCCGAAAGGGGCTCGGCGTCGTTGCCCGCGGCCTTGAGTCGGCCGGGAGACAGGAAGGTGCGGCGGATGCCGTCTTTTTCGTCCCGGGCCGACCGGTCCGTGTGGACGGTAATGGTATTGATGGATCCGACCGAGGACTGCGGCGAGGCCCATATCTGCCGACAGGCCGAGGCCAGCCAATAGGCGGCCGAGGCCATGTTTCCGGAGGCGTAGGCATGGACCGGCTTACGGGTGTTGGCCTCGTCGATGGCCTGGGCCAGCTCGGCCACGCCATGGACGCCACCGCCCGGGGAGTCGAAGTCCAGGACAACGGCGGCCACGGCCGGATCGTTCACGGCCCGCTCAATGGTTGTCTGGATGTCGCCATAGGTCTGGTTGCAGGCCATGAGGTAGCGCCGTCGGTACAGGGTGCCCTCGACGGGGATGACGGCCACCTGGCCGTCCATGACATAGCCTGGGGCCGAACCGGATTCTGCAGGGGCAGGTTTCCGTAGGGACGACGCATGCGTCGCCCCTACAAACACGTCTTCAGCGCCCAGACCCTCGATCTTGGCCTCGACAATGGAGGCCAGGTCATCCAGGGCCTGGGGGGTGATGGCCCAGGGCTCACGCAATTTCGACAGGAGTCGATTCATCTTTTTCCTCTGTCTTCTTGACGGTCTTGTTTTTTTCCCGGCGGACCGTGATGGATTCGGCCCGCAATCGTTCTTCCCGGCCACGCTGGGCCAAAACGGTTTCGTAGTCCTGGCCGGTCAATTCCATGATGGCCATGGCCAGGGTCAGCATGTCGTTGTCCACTCCGGCCGAATAGGCTTCGATTTCTTTGGCCGGGTCGACGAATCCGCGCCGGGGCGGGATCCACTCCGAACGGCACAGGGCCGCCATGTTGGCGTAGAAATCGGTTTTCTTGGGCAGCACGATCAGACCACGTAGCCAAGCCTCCTCGATGACCATTCGCCACAGGGGACGGCACAGCGAATCCACCAGCCAGCGCTGGTAAAATCCGAACATTCGCCAGGCTTCGAGCAAGGCGGCCCGGGCCGACGAATAGTTTGTCTGGGAAAAGTCTTTGGCCACGACCTCGTAGGGCATCCCCACCGAGGCCCCCACGGCTCGAATGAGTCGCTCGACGAACACGGGAAACGAGTTGCCCGGGCGGTTGGAATTGAGGACATGGGGCCGCTCTCCGGCCGATCCGTACATGATCTGGCCAGGGGCGACGTTCAGCTCTTTCCTTGGGGGACGGTCTGCCTGGGTTCTGCCGGGTTGGCCTGGGTATGCGCCCGGGCCGGGCATGGTGGATTCGATGAAGACCGGGAAGGAGGCGGCGACAATGGCACCGACCAGCTCGTAATCCAGGTAGTCGGACAGGTCGCGAAAGAATTTCATGGCCGGGGCCAGAACCGAAACACCCCGAAACTGCTCGTCGGTCTTGCGGACAAATCCGTGCAGGATGCCGGGACGATGGCCGACCCGGCGGCGGATATTGGCGAACTCAGTGGATGGTTGACCCCCAGGGTCATCGGACATCACGCAACGGTCAGCGTCTGGGTTGAAAACATAGTAGGACAAAACCCGGCCCAAGGGGTCGATGCGGACCCCATCGCGGACGGCCGGGTCGCTTTCGAGGTCGGCCGGGGTGACCACTCTGGATGCGTGGATGGATTGAACGGCCAGGGACAAGGGCCGGAATCGGTCGTTGTCGACCATGACCGGCAGGCGAAAAAATTCACCTTGAACCAGCAAACTGTGGATTGATGTGTATTGAAGGGCCCAAAAAGGCAGGGTCCCGTCCGGATCGACTCCGGCCGACCAGTCCGCAAACGCGGCCTCGGCCTGGTGGGAAAACTCCACGCCCTGGGCTTCGGTCCAGCCCAGGCGGACCGTGTTAGGAACCGATTGGGGCATGATGCCCGTCCCCACGGTCCCAAGGGCCATGGAGTCGATAGTGGACGCGGCGTGTGGATCGTTGAGGGCCAGATCGGAAGCCCGGGCCGCGATGCGTCCCCGTTCCTGCCCCTCGGCCGAGAAGTCGGTCCGCCGGACATGCCAGGAAGACAGGGTGCCGTCGTATCCTCCGGCCTGGGAGGCCACCCGGCGGACAGCTCCGTGGCGAACTCCGGCTTTTTTTGCGAAATGGGGCCGCTTTAGAGCCATGTCCGCCCCCTGGTGACCCTGGGAGTCAAGGCCTGGGGTCCGGCTTCGTAGGTTGTTTCCCCGGCAAGGGACAAGGTCTTGGCCAGGCCATAGACGGCAATGCGTTCCTCCACCACCGAGGCCTCGGCCCGGGTGATGGTCAGCCCGTCAATGGATGTGCTCTGACCGGAAGCCAGGGCAAGGTCGGCCTCGATCCAGGCGGAAAGCCGGGTCTCGATTTGCTCCAGGGACAACACCCCGGCGATGCGGGCCGCTTTTTGGTGCAGTTTTCGGTCGGTCATGGGGGCAGACATGCCCGATCCGGGAGTCCATTTCTAGCAAGAATGACGAGAATGACGAGAAAGGAAAGAAAGACAAGAATGACGAGGAAGAAAATGGGATGGGCAAGGGGTGGATTTGGTTTAGGCCAAAAAAAAGCCCCTCGCAGGGAGGGGCTGAAGCAGGCAATACGTTCCCGGAAAAATGCAGAACAAACTAGAAAATTTTCATAATATCCTGAACGTTAGGCATATTTTCTAATTTTTTACTCAAAGATTCAAGAAGAAGAACAATATCTTTTTTGGTGGTCTTGAAAAACTGATGGCTTTTGGCTTCTTCGTAAAAATCGCTTTTTGTCATTAATAGTTTGCAAGCAAAACCCCAAGCAAATATTTCATCTTCTATTGAACATGCGGTCCTATTGAGAATATTAGAGTCGTCAAGATTGCCGATATTGTTTATCAAATGGCCTAGTTCATGAGCTAGCATAAGCCTAGATGACATGTCATCCACTTCGCTTGATTCCGTGCAGGGATAAACAATATCACAACGAGAATCACCAAAGATTATTCTAGCCTTAGGGGCCATATCAGAATTTGAATTGGATACGCTCATTGATCGGGCAAAGGATTATAACTATCAGATCATCCAAACGTTGGTGGATCTTGCGAACCAAAATGTACCCGCAAATAAGGACACGTTTAAAGACAGATCTGTGAAGTGGCTGGCGCCTGAAGATCCCGGAATGAATTTTGGCTATGGCTGGACGCAGGACCACTCTTTTCAGATGAAGTTCTCTCAATTTACGAACACGAATGACACCGTCCAGGAAGGACACGGCGGGTAGCCGACTGCGCCATCCGCGAAGAGCCGGTCGTAGCCCGCGTATCCGTCCACCTGCAGATATCCCGCGTAGCCGGCCAGGAGGCGTTTGGGGACCTCGCCCGATCTCGTCCGATCGTATTCGAAGAGAACGATCGGCGGCGCTCCGGGACTACTCGCTCGTGACGCTCGTCTCGTAATTTGTGTAGACGAAATAGGGTCCGCTTTGGAAAAACTTGTTCAGCCCGGCTTTAATGGCAGTTTTCACAACCTTTCCCCAGCCCGAAGTTGTATCGGATATCCGCATCCAGCTGCATATCTGCGATGCAAGTTGTTCCACAGAATCGGTCTCGCTCACCTTGCTGGCGGTGGTGGCCATAAATTTACGACCGCTGAAACTGTATCCGGTCGGATCATTTGAAACGTACGTCCTCCCATCACCCGGGCTGCATGAACTTCCCTTTAGCTGGAAGCAGTACCTCTGGCCCATCTGCGCATGAACCTTTCTGCCCGGGTCGTAATCATAGCTATAGACGACGGTAAACCTGAGATCCTTTTCAAAAAGGTGTGAGCCGCTACCATAACAGAATTTCAATCGTATGCCCGACCCATTCCTTATGAGGTATGGTTCCCAGCCGCCCTGTATCTTCCTGCCATCCGAGGTCGCCCAGTAAGGCCATTTGTCCCTGTTGCCGAAATCGGACCCTGCCTCTGTGACTTGAACCCACGATCCGCTGCCCCCGTAGGTATCGTCGCTGATATAGATGATCTTGCAGTAGTTGGTGTTGCTCTGCGTGGGCCTGTTGGCGACGATGCTGCCGTCCGCGCCCACCGCCACCGCGCCGCGATAGGTGCCCCACTCGAGCATGAATATCTCCTGCAACTCGACCGTGACACCGCTGTTGTGCGCGCTCCATGAGACCGCGTTATAGAAGAGGACAGTGCCTTCGGCGCCAACGGCCATGGCACTGCCGTCCGGCATCGCATCGACCGCGTTGAGATTGGCGGTCGAGCCGCTTTCCATCTGCGTCCAGGACGTGCCGTCATAGTGGAGGATCAGCCCTCCCTCTCCAACGGCAAAGATCGAGACCTCGGTCATGTCCGGGCTTGTGTAGGCTATCTCCACGTCGCGAAGGTTCGTGGTGACGCCCGAACTCTGCGGCGACCAGCTCGTCCCGTCGAAATAGAGTATCGCGCCGTTGTCTCCCACCGCCCAGCCGTGCGTGCCGGTCAGGTCTTCGGTGAGGTCGTTCATCGCGATCCCGTAGAGGTTTTCGGTTGTGCCGCTTGCCTGCGCGGTCCATTCCGTGCCGTTGTAGTGAAGTATGGTGCCTTCGCCTCCGGCCGCCCACGCGTACTTCGCGCTCGAGAAGGTGTCTTCAAGCTCTTCTGCATCGACAACCACGGCCTTTGAAAGCGACGACACCGCCCTTAAGGTCTTGTCGGTGCCGCTTTCCTGTTCTATCCATGATGTGCCGTCGTAGAAGCGGATGTTGCCTTGGGTTCCTACGACCCATATGGCGCTCGGCGAAAGCATGGAGACATCCTCGTAGTCGTAGTCGTAACCTTTGGGCAAATTTCCGAGGGACCAGCTCCCGTTCTCCCATGTGGCCATTGCACCACCATCGCCGAAGGCGTATTCGATGACGCTCGTCGAGCTGTCGCCGACCACGGCATTCAGGGTCTTTTGACCCTCCGCGGCCGACCTCTCCACAACCCAATTGTCGGGATCGGATGTCGGTGTGTAGTCTTCATCTGAAGATGAAGAGCTGACGCAAGCGCTAAACATAATGACCGTCAGAATTAGAAGAGCAATGGTTTTGAATGCTTTCATAGGAATCCCCCCTAGATGCAGTGGCATCTAGTCTCATGTCCAGCCTCCAGTCTATCTTCTCCGACCAATTCATTTTCGGTCGGGAAGGTTCAAGACTAATTTATGCCCCTGGATCATGACCGTCAATAAAAAAAGGGAAATCCAGGGAGAGAAAAAGAGGGATCCCATGTCGCGTCATCCATCGAAAAATGACACAGCCAGGACCTGTATTTACAGCCTATTCCTTTCGGCCTTTCTCGAACCTGTCCACGTCTCCGGCCCGAACTCTGACCCCATGCCTCACCCCGAACCGGGCCGCCGGCAGTGTGCCTTCATGGATCAGCCGGTAAACCGTGGAGGGCGACACTGTCAGCCTCGCGGCGACCTGGGCCACGTCCAGCAGGTCCTCGGGTTTTTCATTCTTTCGAGCCATATCACCTCCATGAAGGCCTCGGCCGGTAAGACCGAGGGTCAAATGGTTGAGCTTCTTCTTCCAGGGGCCGGGGCTCGGGAACCGGAGCCGACGAATATCGGACGTTCAGCATCTCGGCCGCGGCCAGATTGTAGACCGAACAGTCCCAGGCGTGATTCTCCCGGCCTCGGATCTGTTCCCAGAGGCCCTTGTCGTTGCGGTATTCGGCGCACATCATGGTCGCCCATTTCATGCTCGTCTCGGCGTGGAATCTCCAGGCCTCGGGGTTGTCGAAGGGAATTTCCAGCCGCTCGGCCAAAAGGCTTTTCAGGTGCTGGGTGTTCAGCCGGACACCCCCGGACAGGGAAAACCTTGAGCGAAAATTCGGGTTATCGTCCTTGGCCGCTTCCCAAAGCCCGGCCATGCGCGACGAGGCCCCTTTGATGGGCTGGACGATTCCGGCATGGCAGCGGGCGAAGTCATAAACCTCCGTTGAATGGTGACCGCCCGAGTCGATCAAGGACAGTTGAACAGGGTAGACCGTGCCGTCTTCGTCGCGGTACACGTCTTCCATGAGGACCCCGCGCACGGTGTCAAAGGCTGGATGATACGGGAACGCCCGGGTCCTGGGGTCATAAGGCGCGGTCCAGTCCACGGGCAGAAACCCCTCGCGGATCTGCCAGGAGTCCATGGCCATGCCCCACCCCCAGGCTCGGATCTCATACCAGAACCCGTCTTCCTGGGTGTCCACGGCGGCCGTCAGGCAGGAGACCACCCCGCCGGAGGGGACCAGGCCCCGGGGCCGCCGGTCGCGAAGGTCGAGAATGACGTCCTCGGACCGGACCTTGTCATACTCTTTCCATGGCTCGGCCGCGTAGTTGTTCCAGAAGTCGCGCAGGGCGATGCGGGAACGCTGGCCCTTGAGGAAGGCGGCCGCACATTCCGACAGGGACACGAACGGCGAAATCCAGGCCGGAATGGTGAACCCCAGCTTACGGGGCCTGGCCCGTTCGATATGTTCCCACAGGTCTTCCCCGGTCTCGGGCACGGCCCAGCCTCCGGCCCGGACGGCCTTGTCCCTGGCCCGGTCGTCCCACTCGGCTTGACAATGGACGCAGTGATACCGAGCCGAGGTTTCCCCCAGGATCTGCATGGGGTCGGCCTTTCCTCCCCCGGGCCAGCGGATGCCGGAAAACGCCATGGGTTGCACGGCTCCGCAGGCGGGGCAGGCCGCCCGGTACTCGAACCGGGCCTGGACGTCCCTCTGCATGGCCTGCCAGACATTGCCGCCCTCGGTGGTGGGTGTTGAGAATCGCCAGATTTTGCGGCGGTGCCGGTAGGTGGTGGCCCGTTTTTCGGCCAGGGCCATGGGCGAGGCCTCGCGGGTCCCGGCCGTGGGCGGGTACTTGTCGATCTCGTCCATGACCACATAGGGCAGGGGCTTGGATCCGAGCTGGGCCGGGCTCTGGGCCGAGCCGAGGTAGATGCTCATCCCGGCCAGCTCCGCCCCGGATCCGGTCAAATCGTTCTGGGCCCCGGTCCGCAGGCGGGACAGTCGCCAAGACCGTTCGATGGACGGCCGGATCCGGCTCCGAAAGACCTCGGTGGCCGTGGTGTCGTCGGGATAGACAAGCAAGGCGTCGCCCGGATCCTGGTCCACGCAACACAAAAGCCAGTTCACAACGGCCTCGGTGAACCCGACCTGGACGGCCTTGCAACACACGATTTCCTCGACTCGCTCGTCCCCGCCTAGGTCCATGATGTCCCGAAGGTAGGGGGTCAAATCGTTGGACCATGTTGTGCCCAGGGCCGACTTGGTCAAAACCCGGTACTTCTCCGCCCATACGGAAACGGGGATCTTGTCGGGTTTCCGCAGGCGGCGGAGGACAGCCTGGGGAATGGTCAGGGCCGCACGTCCGGACAGCCACGGCCACCAGGCCTCCGGGACCCAGGCCCGGGAGCGGTCAATCGTTGGCACGGGAATCCTCCGGCCCATCGGCCGCGTCGCTGAAAACATCCCCCAGGCCCGGGAAATCCTTCGCTTCCAGACTGCCGACCGCGTCCATCCCGGGATAGAAAACCACCTCCAGGTCAGCGGACGCGGCCGCTTCGCGCAAAGCCTCGTCTTTGATGGCCAGAAGCAAACCCAGGGCCTCGCGGCCCCGGCCCTGGTCCCCGCCCACGGCCTCGATGACGTCACCGACTCTGGTCTGCATCCTGGAATACATCGCGTCTTCGATGGCACCGACCACCGCGGCCAAGGTCTGAACGAGGATCCCCTTGTCAATGACCCGGCCCTGGGCCAGATCGGCCTTGACCCGGGCCCGGTCGGCTTCGGCCTCG
>RZZR01000082.1 GCA_009929795.1 Deltaproteobacteria bacterium
ATTCTTGAGGCCATCCGGCAGGCCGGAGGCTACGAGACGACCTTGACCGGACAACGCATGCGACCGGGTCAGGGGCTTGCTGACTGATGTTTTACTTTGTTTCTTTCCACTTTCAATCCATGAGGAGAATCCCATGAACGTATTGTCTTCCGTCATCGGCCTCGTCTTGGCCGGGGCCCTGTTGGCCAGCCCGGTCTGGGCCGAACCCAAGGGCAAGGTTATCGTCTTCCACGCCGGCAGCCTGACCGTGCCCTTCGAAAAGATCGAAAAGGATTTCGAGGCCAAGTACCCGGCCATCGACATTCTCCGCGAAGCCGGCGGCAGCACCAAGATGGCCCGCCTCATCTCTCAAACCGGAAAACCCGCCGACATTATGGCCTCGGCCGATTACAATGTCATCGACAGCACCCTCATCCCCAATTTTGCCAACTGGAACGTGCGCTTTGCCTCGAACCAGCTGGTTCTCTGCTACACCGAGCAGAGCCGGTACGCCGACGAGATCACCGCCGACAACTGGTATGAGATTCTGGCCAAGCCCGACGTCTCCTGGGGGCATTCCGATCCCAACCTGGACCCCTGCGGCTACCGATCCCTCATGGTCCTCCAACTGGCCGAGAAGTTCTATGGAAAGCCGGGGCTGAATGACAAGCTGCTGGCCAACCGACCGGAAAAGAACGTCCGACCCAAATCCGTGGAACTGGTCAACCTGCTCAAGACCGGACACATGGACTATGCCTGGGAATACCTCTCCGTGGCCGAACAGCACGGGCTCAAGTACGTCCGTCTCGATGACCACATCAACCTCGGCAATTTCAAGTACGACCCCTTCTACGCCCAGGCCGTGGTCAAAGTCACAGGCAAGGCCCCTGGAACATGGAAGGAACTCAAGGGCTCGTCCTGCACCTACGGCCTGACCATGATCAAGACCGCCCCCAATCCGACTGCGGCCGAACTCTTCCTCCAGTACCTCATGGATCCGGCCATAGGCCTGAAGACCCTGTCCGACATGGGCCAGCCGGTCTTCACTCCCTGCCTGGTTCCCGATCAGACAATGTTCGAAGCCCTTCCCACCGGCCTGAAGCCCCTGGTCCAGGTCGCCCAATAGCGATTGTCGCAGCCGGGAAGGTGTCAGGCCTTCCCGGCTTCTCGCACCGATGTTTCAACGTCTTCAACCGCTGACCCTGTTCTTCGCCCTGGGCAGCCTGCCCATGGTCCTGCTCGTGATCCTGCCCTTGGGCCAACTCATGACCCAGCCCGCGGTTGCCGATCTCTGGAGTTCGCTCCGGGACGAACAGGTCCTGGCCTGCATCGGCCGAAGCCTGGGCACATCTCTGGCCGCGGCCGCAGTCTGCTGTCTCTTCGGCACACCCCTGGCCTATTTGCTGGCCAGGACAAATTTTCCCGGCAAACGGATCGTCGAGGGTATCATCGATCTGCCCATCATGATCCCCCATCCGGTCATCGGCATCGCCATTCTGAGCATCGCCGGCCGGAATCACCCCCTGGGACGGGCTCTCTCCAATTTGGGCATCGAGATCATGGGCACCTTGACCGGCATCATCGTGGTTCTGACCTTTGTCGGCCTGCCCTTCTATGTGAACACGGTCAAGGCCGGAATCGAGTCCGTGCCCGCAAGACTGGAGCACGTCTCGCGCAGCCTGGGGGCCGGGGCCTGGTCCACGGTCAGGCGGGTGGTCCTGCCCCTGTCCTGGCGGCACATGGTCCTTGGTATCCTCATGAGCACGGCCCGGGCCATCAGCGAATTCGGGGCCATTGTCATCGTCGCCTACCATCCCATGACCGCCCCGGTCCTCATCTACGAACGATTCACGGCCTATGGCCTCCAATACTCACAACCCGTGGCCTTCTGGCTGGTTGTGGTCTCCTTGGCCCTGTTCGTGGCCATGCGTCTGGTCATCCGCACCCCGCCCGAGGCCCGGTCATGATCGAGGTCCGCGGCATCGACCTCTGTCTGCCCGGCTTCTCCCTGCACGACATCCACATGTCCGTTCCCGAGGGTTCCTTCTGCGCCGTGATCGGGCCCACCGGCGCGGGCAAGTCCCTGCTCCTGGAATCCATTCTCGGCATCCGCCGCGTTCGCTCCGGAAGGATTCTTGTCGCCGGTCAGGACGTCACCAATTTGCCGCCCGAGCGCCGAGGTCTGGGCATCGTCTACCAGGACAGCGCCCTGTTCCCGCACCTTTCCGTGCGGGAGAACATCGCCTACGGACTGCGTTACGGTAAAAAAACCGGACCTGTGGCCATGGAACGCATGGAAACCCTCGTTCGACGTCTCGATCTGGAGCGAATTCTGGACCGCTCCTGCCCGACCCTGAGCGGCGGCGAACGCCAACGGGTGGCCCTGGCCCGGGCTCTCATTCTCTCCCCACGAGTGCTGCTCCTGGACGAACCCCTCTCGGCCCTGGATCCACGCTTTCGCGACGACCTCCAGGAACTCCTGACCGGCCTGCACAAAGACCTGCATCTCACCGTGATCATGGTCTCCCATTCCTTTGCCGAAGTCCTTTACCTGGCCGACCGCGTGGCCGTCATGCGTGCGGGTCGTCTTGTTCGACAGGGCCCGACCGCTGAGGTCTTCGACCATCCGGGCGATGAAGCCACGGCCCGCTTCCTGGGCATGAAAAACATTTTCCCGGCCGATGTCACAGACAGACTGGCACGGGTCGGCCCATTGGAATTGAAGCTGGTAACGAAGGAATCCGGCCCTCTTGTCGGGGTCCGGCCAGAACGGATCGTCCTGGGTCCGGCCGGAACGCTGAGCGGCCCGAACGTCTTTGTCGGGACCGTGTTCCGAGCCCGCTACCGGGGGCTCTTCTACGATGTGAGCCTGAGGGTCTCGAATGTCTCAATCGAGGCTGTCTTGGGGGAACGAGAAATGGAAATCCTGGGTTGCAAGACCGGCATGACCGTCGATGTCCATATCCCGCCGGGCTCCGTCCGGGTTCTCGGACCATCGGAAACTACTACCCAAAACACCAAGGAGTAATGGGATGAAAGCCATATCCATCGTCGGATTCAAGAAGACCGGCAAAACCACTCTGGCCGTGGAACTGGCCAAGGCCCTCTCGGCCCGGGGCCTCAAGGTTGGGGCGGCCAAATTCGCCCACAGCGTCATGGACCGTCCAACGGCGGACACGAGCCGCCTCCAGGAAGTCTGCTCCACCGTGGTCGGTCTGGATCCAGAGAATACGGCCATGTTCTGGTCCGGGACCCGCTTCCTGCCGGACCTCCTGCCCCTCCTGCGCTGTGACGTCCTGCTCGTGGAAGGCGGCAAGTCCCTGGGGTGGCTTCCGAGAGTTGTCATCGCCCGGGAGGCCAAGGACTTCGAGGCCCTGGACAACGGTCTGGCCCTGGCCTCCTGGGGGCCAATCACCCGGTCCGGACTCGCGGCCCTGGACTCGTTGGAATCCCTGGCCGACTTGGTTCTCGAACGAGGATTTGCCCTGGCCGGGCTGGACTGCGGCAGTTGCGGCCGGGACGACTGCGCCGGATTGGCTCGGGACATCGTCGCCGGCCAGGCCCAGATTTCGGACTGCCGGGCCCAATCGGAAAATCTAAAAATCACCGTGGCCGGCACGGCCCTAACCATCAACCCCTTCATCCAGGGCCTTATCCGCTCGGTGCTGGTCGGTATCCTGGGCGAACTCAAGGGCTATACGCCCGGAGACAAGGTCCGGGTGGACATGAAGGGCTGAAGGCAAGACCGTTTAAGGTCTTTTTCGCCACTTCCCGCCATCTTCTCTTCAAAACCACGGGGGGGGGAAAAAACCGTTTCCGGTTCTCCCCCCCGTCATCTTTTCCCCGCCTGAGCGAGGACAAGCCTTTCCCGTTTCGTCAATAGTCATGCTTCCAGAACAGGCCCAGGCCTCCGCCCTTGGCCCCGACGGTGCTCTCCAAGTTGATCTTGGGGGTCAGTTCCACGTCGGCCGAAACCCGCTCCTCGCCCGTGGTCAAATCGCTTTCCAGCCGAAGATAGACTCGCTCGTTGACGTATTTTCCGGCCCGTAGACTCATGTCGTTGCCCTGCCGACCTGAGACGATGTCCAGGTCGTCCAGCAAGAGAAGGTCTCTGGCCGTATCCATAATATCCAGCCCCGAACCGCCTCCGGCCAGTTCCCGTGCGGCCAGGGCCAGACGGGCCGCCTGGATCGGGGTGATCTGGGCCAGATCGCGGCCGAAAAGCATCTGGGAGAGGACCTCGTCCTGGGGCATGGCTGGCACTGAACGCAGGGCGATCTGAACATCCGGGGGACTTCCGGTGACCTGAACGGTGAACACGTGATCTCGGCCTTGCTGCACGGCCAGGATATTCACGAAAGGTACCGGGGGCTGGGACCCGGTGAATTGGACAACACTCTCGGGCTCGATCTCGAACCTCTTGGTCAAAAAATCGAGCCGCCCGCGGATGGGCCGAATCTCCCCACGGACAAGGGGCCCGTCGGCCCGGCCGGTGACCCGAAGCGTACCGCCCCACTCCGAATCCAGACCCCGCCCCCGGACGAACACCCTGGCCGGAAAGGAGATGTCCAAATCCAGGGTCATCGACGAAGCTGGGGTGGTGTCGACGGTTTCCCCTTTGATTTTGACCGAATCCGGATCGTGGGCCTCGGCCACGGGCAGATCGACCACCCTGGGCCCGCCCACATCCCGCAAATAGACGTCGACCTGCTCGAAAAGGACCGAGCCCCGAACCTCCTGGGCCACGGTTGTTCCCTGCAGGTCGAGGCGAAGGTCCTTCAATCCGGCCCTGATCATGGGACTGTCCAGGACCCGCATCGATTCTCCCGTGACCAGAACCTGGAAAGGAAAGTCTTTCTCGCCGACCAAAGCCACCCGACCCGTGCCCTTCAGACGTCCCCGGTCTCCGTCCGTGGCCGAAAGAAAAACCAGCCTGATCTCTCCCCGTTCGAACTCGACGTCGGCCGTGATCTCGTCAAGGAGGATTCCCTGGAGAAAATGCTGGTATCGGCCGCCCTGAAGGGCCAGGGTTCCGGCTGGAACCGGATCGAGAAGAGTCCCCCCGACCAGGCAGTCCATGACGATGACGCCGTCCACTGCCTGGCTCTCGGGAACGAACATGGGCCCAAGCCATCCCAGGGACACATTTCCCAAAATCCGTGCATCCAGCGAACCTCCTTCGGGGAATTCCACTCCGGCCGGATCCAGGGACAGGGTCAAGGGCAGCCCGGCCCGGATCTCGAGCCTGGAGTCGGCAGCCCCGTTTCCGGCCAGCAGGGCCTCCACGGTCAGCATCCGGCCGTCCAAAGCGGCCTCCATCGTTGCTTTCAGCAAAGGCGCCTGGTCGAAATCCGTGACCGAAGGGCCAAGATCCCGTCCCTCCATGCCGACCCTTCCCTCCATCGCCTCATTGGGACCGGCCAGGATCGCCTCCAGGGAAACCAAGCCTTGAACGTCGGAACTCAGCAGCCCCAGGCTGAACTCGTCGATTCGACAATGCAGTTCGGAATCCGTTTCCCCAATCCGGCCTCCGGCCCGAATCCTGGACCGGCCGAATTCGAGGCCAAGTGACCCCAGCTCCAGTTCGCCTCCGGCCGCACGCAGGCTCGCCTCCTCCAAAAGCTTGAAAGGCTGGTCGGCCCAGAATCCCTCGAATCGTTTCAGGCCCAGCTCATGGCCTGACGGAGAGGATTCATAGTCTGCCGCCAGTTCAAGGTCGAAGGGGCGCAGGGCCCGGCCCCGAAGCGAGGCCTGCAGGCCCAATTTGTCGTGCGTGCCGCTTACCTCGGCCTGCAAAATCTCCAGGCGGTGCTCCCCGGACGCCAAACCCGTTGCCTCCAGGACCGCCCGCGCGGCCATATTGGCCAGATCGCGAACCTCGGCCTCCAGAATCAATTCGTCCAGCGTCCCGAATTCGGATCGGATATCGTCAAGCCGAAGACCCAATGTCGCCGCCTGGACCGATTCGACGGGACGAAGCCCAAGATCGAAATCGAGACGGCCGCCGATATCCAGCCCCGCCAACCCGGCCAAGGGTCCGAGGTCGTCGAACCGGCCAGTCAGCTTCGCCTGGGCCAGCATGGTCGACGCATCGATCCGGCCAAAGCCCTCGATTCGGCCCCCGGGAAGCGCCATGACCAATTCCGAAAGGCCAAGGGTCTCGCCGTCCAACTCGAACCCGGACTTCAGGGAAACATCGGCCTGCATGGGCCGGGCGGCCAGGGATACGGTCCCGGTCGGCCGGGCCGGAAAATGTTCGGCCTTGAGATCGATTTCGGCTGGAAAGGCCTCCAGACCGGTCATGAGCAAATCCTTGCCCGCCAGATGAACCCGAAGCGAAAAATCGTCCAAAATGCCCCGGGCCGTGGCCTCCAGGATGGCCCGGCCACCAAGCGAAAGCTCCGGGGCCAGACCCGAGAGATCAGCCAGTTCAAGACGCACCGAGGCGTCCAGGCCCAACTCCCCGGGACTGAAGTCCCCCATTGCTTCAAGATGGAGGTCACCGGCCAGAACCTTTAAGTCTTCGATGCGGATTCTCCCCACGACTTGATCAGCCCCGGTCTCCGGCCCGGGCGGGGAGATGCTCACCCGGCCTTCGAGATCGATCCTTTGGCCGATCAGGGCCGAAACCTCCTCGGGCAGTCCCTTGGGCTCGTCCATGGCGGCCTGCAGCACGGCCTCCATGTTCAGAGGATCCAGCCCTCCTCGGACCTCGGCCGCCAGGGAAACCCGCCCACCAAAATCCAGGCCCTGGGGCTCGATCCACGGAATGATCTCCATCGGACCCAGGGCCAGACCGGCCTCCAGGGTCATGTCGGCCAGGGCCAATCCACCCTGCCCGCGGATCAAAAGTCCTGGCCCATGAATGTGCAGATCGTTCAGGCGGACCATCTGGTCGGAATCGGAATATTCCAGCTCGAAATCGGCCCGAACATCTTCGGGAAGGCCCAGGTCCGGGACCGTCGGCCCACCAGCCCGGAGCTGTCCAACGGCCGAAACCATCGGCCCTCGGTTGTTGGCACCGAATCCCACCGCGGTGTGCAGCCCTATTTCAGCCACGGCCAGCGGATCGACCCGGACATCATGGAGTGCGAGGTCGATGTCCAGATCGGGGCCGCCCAAAGGGCCCGCTGCCTCGACTTGCAGGGCAATGGCCGGACCCAGATCTATGCCCAAGGACTTGTTCAGGGGGCCGGTGTCGAGAACCTCCAGGGCCATGTTCCCTTGGACCTCCCCCCGGTCCAGGTCCATGTCGGACGAGGCCCGGGCTTGCACCATGGGATTTTCCAGACGGATTTCCTCCAGGCGGACGAGGTTTGGTAAAGGCAGCGAGGCCTGAATCGAAAAATCCGTTTCCGGCCCATAGGCCCTGACCTGTTCCGGAATCAGATCCGCCCCAACCCGGATCATTCCCTGCCAGTCCAAACGGGGAATGTCCTGCCAGCCAAGAACGAGATCGCTCTTCAGGTCGACCAAATCTCCGATCTGGGCCGCGCACCGGCCCGACCAGGACGACGGCGGCCCGCCTCCCTGAACGGCCAGAATCAGGGGCGTGGCAAGCGGCAGGCCCAGAAGCGGCGCCAGGCTCCCGTTGGGGTCGTTGAAATCCAGATCGAGGGTCAGGACATCCGCTACCGGCTCGAAACCGGCCCTGGCAGCCAGCCGCCCGCCCGGGCCCTCCAGCGTCTCCAGATCAAGATCAATACCGGCCCCGTCCGGGCCGGACCGCAAAGCAGCCGCCAGAGTCAGGACGGTCCGTTCCCCGGCCACGGCCTCGCCCAGGACGATCCGACCCACGGCCAGCCGCTCGACAACGATCAGGGGAAAGGATTCCGGAAGCTTGAATTCTCCCGTCTCCGCTGCCGGTTCCGCAGCCTCTTCGTCCATGATCGGCAGTCTGTGCAGCGTCAGACGATCCGCTCCCACGTCCATGATCCTCAGTCGGGCGGAAAAAAGATCCCGGCCCGACCATCTCAGAGCCAGGCCGTCCGCCTCCAGCCAGGTTCCGTTGGCGTCGGCCAGTTCGAGACCCTGCAGACGAAGATCGAATGGAAGACTTCCGCCCAGCCCGGCCAGGACGATCCGCTGGCCGCCGACGTCGGTCAGGAGTCTGTTGGCCAGACGTTCCACCTGGCCCAGACCGAAGTCCGTGCGCAACAGAACCCATGCCGTGACCGCGAGAAGGATCAGGCCCAGCAGGGGCAGCCCAAACAGGAAGGCCCAGAAGCGGCGTTTTCGACGTTGAGGTGCGGTGTTATTGTCGTCGGGCATGAACCTGTCCGTTTCGGAGGTTGATTCCTGTGCCATTTGATCCGGCCTAAAAGGCCTGACCGATACTCACATAGAACTGAAAGGCCTTGTCCTTGTCCCGCCTATTCAGGGGCACGGCCACATCGAGCCGCAACGGGGCGAAATCCGTGAAATATCGCAGGCCCAACCCGGTCCCCCACAAGAAATCATCCTTGAGTTTCAGCGTCGAGGTGCTGAACACCTGACCTCCGTCGAGAAAGGCAACCAGACCGAAATTGTTCGGCAGCCGGTAGCGGGCCTCCAGCCCGGTTTCAACCATGCTCCGCCCACCAACGACCTTGCCGTTCTTTTCCGGTCCGATGGATTGGTAGGCGTACCCACGGATGGATCCGCCCCCGCCGCCGTAGAATCTCTCGTCCGGCGGCAGGTCGCGATTGTTTTCACCCAGGATGGACCCCAGGGCTCCTCGTCCGGCCAGGACCAGACGGTCGTCGTCCGTCAGAGGCAGATAGAGGTTCAGGCCCCCCGACAGTTTGAGAAAGCGGATGTTCGGGTCCAGGGTGTCCACGAATGGTTCGGCCCGAAACAGGGTCCACCAGCCCCGGGTCGGATTGAGCACGTCGTTTCGCTTGTCCCAGGTCAGCTCCCCGGGCGCGGAGACCAGGGCGTAGGTACGGGAGTCCCCGTACTGGGTCGTATCCGAGAGCCTGTACTTGGCCCCGAGGCTGGCCGTCCAGGTCTCGGCCAGCTGACGGTAGACTGTGGCCCCGACCACAAAGAGCTTGCTGGTGTAGGTGTCCGATTCGGTCCGCCCCAGTTCCGAGGTGAATTCCAGAGACTGGGCCTCGTCCAGGAAAGCGGGAATCCGGTACTCCATGGTTAGCATCTGCTTTTTTTCGGCCAGATCGGCCCTGGCCCGCAGCCGTTCGCCTTCTCCAAAAATGTTCCGATGCTCCCACTCCAAAGCCGTGCCTAGGCCGGTGTCCGTTTCATAGGAGGCCCCGGCCTTGACCGTCCGGGGTACCCGCTCGACCACGGCAACGGTCACTGGCAGGCCGTCTTCTTGACCAAGGACACCAGCCTGGGCCTCGTCGGAAATGGAGACGTTCACCAGGGTGAACAGTCCGTCTTGCAATAGCCTGGCCCGAAGGCGGTCCATCAGGGAAGCCCGGTATCGTTGGCCCTCGAGCCATGGAATCTTGTTCAGAACATAATCCGGATGGACCCGGTCCAATCCCTCGATGGCCACCGGACCGAACTGGGCTTCGGGCCCGGGCTCGAAGAAATATCGAACGACCATGGTTCTGGATTCGTGATCGACCACGGCCTCCCGGATACCGGTCCGGGGAAAGGGATGACCATGCTCGCGGAGCATGTCCCGAAGCTTGCCGGCACCGTCCTCGATGGCCGGGGCCCTGGCCCGGGACCCGATTTCAAGGCCAACCACGCCTGCGTCAAGGGGCGGGAAATCGCCACCCATGGCCGGGCCGTCGAAGAGGATGTCTTTCAGTACGTAGGCCGGACCGGTCTCGACCTCGAAGACAACCAGGTTCGATCGGGCCTCCTGGTCCACAACCACTACCACCCGGCCGTCATAGTATCCCTCGGACCGCAGACCGCGTTGCATTGCCAAAATGTCCGCCCTGGCCCGGCGCCGGAGCATCTCCGTTGTCGCCGGAGGCCGATCCCGCAGGGCAAAGGTGTCCGAGACCGACTCCAGAACCTCCCGGACAGACGAGGCCATCTCTCCCCGAACCTCGGCCCGATAGGGTTTTTTCCCGGGGTCGCCCCCTGAGACTGAGTCTTGGCCCTGGTCACCATCCAGGGCCAGGGCCGAGTTTGGACCCGAAACCACAAAAAGACAGGCCAGAAGGACTGCCGCCGCATGGAAAACGCATGAACGGATGGAGAAAAATGAAGCGATGGTCATGCCGCCTTGAACCGATTTCTGATGCTCGCCGTTGATTCCGACTTGTACCGGTTTCGAGCCCGACGGTCGAGACTTAGAACCATGACACAAAAACTGGCGTACCCGGTCCGGAACGCCCTGCCCCAAATACAAACGGCCCGGCCGGATTTCTCCGACCGGGCCGCACATGACTGGGTTTGAAGATTAATCCAGGAGAAGCATGATGACGCTCGGCAAAGCCTTGGCGGGGCCACCCTGTGCCGTGCGCACCGCCCGCACACGATAAAGGTTGCCCACACCGAATGCTTTGAACACCTTGAGGGTTGTCAGCGCGCCGCTATCGAAACGTATGGCCCAGGCCTCGCCGGAATCCGTAGCATAGGGGGAGGAGGTCCAGTACCTGTCGGAAACCGTATCGGAAAACACGCCCGCATCAATGCTCGGGTTGTACGCGGAATAATCCACCAGGGACAGGAGCTCGTTGCGGTTGGGCAGCCGCCAGTCCCTGTGCCCGCCCAGAACCAGATTCTCGCAGGCCGACAAGGCCCCCTCCCAGGTGAAGGTCCCCTCCATGGTGGCCTGCTGCCACATGAGGCCCGTGCCCGTGTCCGTGACCGTACCGTCTCCAACCACGAAGGAATGCTCGAAATAACCCGGATGTCCCGCGCGCACCGCCCGCACATACTTGTAGCCGACCTTTTCCGCGTGGCTCAGGTACCCGTTGCTGAAGCGAACGTACCAGGCGTTTCCGGCTAACCCGGGATCCGACTCTGACGAGGACGACCAGTACCAACTTCCCTTACAATGGGGAAAATAGTCGATGTCGATGGTCGGCCCCGGATGGGCGATACCGGCGTCGACGAGGGTCGAGAGTTCCTTGACGGTGGGCAGACGCCAG
>RZZR01000083.1 GCA_009929795.1 Deltaproteobacteria bacterium
TTTGGGTGTCCCAGTCCCAGATGCCGTCGTTGATGGCGGCCATGACGTTGGCGAAACGGTCCTCGCTTTCGCGTAGGGCCCGTTCGGCCATAACCCTGGCCGTGACGTCGCGCACGGCAGCGGCTCTGAAGATTTGCCCATCCATCTGTAAATCGCGGCCCTCGAGTTCGGCGTGGAAGATGTCCCCGTTCTTCCTCAGACACCGGACGACGTAGGGCCGGGCGTACTCCTTGACCATATTTTCGCGGACGATGTCCCGGTCGGCCTCATGGACCGAACGCTTCAGGATGTCTTGGCCGAGGAGTTCCTCGCGGCTGTAGCCGGTCATCCTGGCCAGGGCCACGTTCAGATCGACGACCACACCGTTCTTGTGGACAACGATGCCCTCCATGGTCACGTCCGACAAAAGCCGGTATCGTTCCTCGCTCTCCCGCAGAGCCTGCTCGGCACGCTTGCGCTCGGTATCGTCGTAGATCATGGACAGCATGACCTGACGCCCGCCCAGGGCAATGGTCTCGGCCGACCAGAGGACCGAGAGAATCAGCCCTGATTTGGTTTTGAACTCGATGGGCCTGTCCTTGAAGGAACCTTTTGTCTTGAGTCCGGCCACAGCCCGGTCCCGGTCGGTCGGGTCGGCCCAGATGCCGACTTCCTTGGATGTCCGGCCGAGCTGTTCCTGCCGGGAGTAGCCGAGCAATTCAACCCATCGATCGTTGACATCAATGAACCGGCCGGTCTCGATGTCCGAAACGACCTGGGCGGCTGGACTGGATTTGAAGGCCAGGGCGAAGCGTTCCTCGCTTTCTCGCAGGGACTCCTCGGTCCGCTTCCAGGCCGTGATGTCCCTTCCGACGCCGATTACGGCCTCAATCTCGCCCCAGTCGTTCAGGATGGCCGTGTCCGACCAGGCCAGCCAGCGCCAGCCGTGGGCAGTTTTGGCCCGTTGCTCGACGTAGGCCGTGTGCGGCGGACGAGACAGGGCCTCCATGCCCCGGGTAGTGGATTCCCGATCCTCCTCGTGGACCAGAGGCATGAACTCTCGGCCCAGCAGCTCAGCCTCGGTTTTGCCGAAAGTTCGGCAATAGCTGGGACTGACGAAGAGAAACCGGCCCTTGGAATCGACCTTGACCACAAGGTCGGTCTGGTGCTCGACAAGGAGGCGATATGCCTCCTCTCCGGCCCGCAAGGCCTGTTCGGCTCGTTTGAGAGCGGTGATGTCGACCAGACAGATAAGGACGATATTGTGACCTTCCTGGTTCATGGGCACGGCCGAGAGAAGGACATCATGGCGTCTCGGAGTCCCTTCCCGGATCAAGGTCACCTTGGTTTCCAGATCGTGAACGGGCCGACCGGAAAGGAGAACCTCGGCGATGGTTTGGCGGACTGGGCAGGCCTGGCAGCCAGTGGAGGATCCGCAGACCCGGTTCCCGGAGGCGTTCACGCAGTCGAATGCTTCGCCGAACCTTTTTCCAATCAGGGACATTTCCGGCTTTCCGGACAGGTCGTGCCCGGCCAGATTGATGTCCAGAATGACGGCCTCGGGACTGACCAGGATCATGGGGTTGGGGGCATGGACAAAGACCGGGCTCTGTTCCGGGCGGCCGTCGGCGCAGGCGGGAGTGGCCTGATCGGCCGGGGCAGAGGATGGTGCGAAGTCCATGGAAAAATCCTTGAATGACAGACTATGTCATCAGGTCATATCCAAAAATTTTCTAGCCCACAAGGTGGCCGCATTGAAATGTTTGGCCGTGTCCCTGGGGGAGACGCCCATCCGGACGAGGATATCGTCGGCCTGGGCCCATTTTCCGCATTCACAGGCCTGAGACAATTCCATCCATGGATGGAGGCCCTCGTCCTGGCCCAGAAGGGCATTGGTCAGGCGGGGTTCCAGGGCCAGACCCGGGACGATGGTCTCCATGGGCCGGGCCAGGATGGCGTCCAAAAAGGATAACAGCCCGAAGAGAAACATGGAGTCGGCGGGCAGGATGTCCCCGTTCCTGGACAAGGCCATGAGCTCGTAGAATCGGGCTCGTTGCAGGGAAAAGAAGAGAAGCTCGTGGGTCCGGGGCGAGGGGTTCATGTCGGCCAGGATCAGAACCCGAAGCCAAGCGGAGATTTTCCGCTGGCCCAGCAGGTTAACGGCCTGGGCGATGGATTTGACCTCGTGACGCAGTCCGACCCCGGGGGAATTGATGTAGCGGAGCAGACGATAGCTCAGGGAAAGATCGGTCTGAATGATTTTGGAGATGCGGGCCAAGTCCAGGTCCGAAGAGCCGAGTTCCTGGAGGAGCTGGAGCTTGGAGCGTTCGTTGGCGCTGAGCTTCTTGCCGGCCATGAGTTCGGGTCGGCTGAAGAAGAAGCCCTGAAAGAGGTCGCAGCCCAGTCCCCGCCCCATGTGAAAGGTCCCCATGTCCTCGACCCGTTCGGCCAGCAGGGTGCAGCGATGGCGCTCCAGGCTTCTAAGGATCATTCCCAGGCGGAGTCTCGGAATGCCCAGAACATCGACCTTAACCAGATCGACCAGATCGAGAAGCGGCTCGAAGCCGGGCGTGCCGATATAGTCGTCCAGGGCCAAAACATAGCCTTCGGATTTGAGCTCGGCGCAGGCGTCGACGAGTTCCGGGGTGATGTCCACGGTTTCCAGGATCTCGACCACGGCCACCTCGGGCGGGAGAACCCGAGGTGCACCCTGGATAAGCATATCCGTTGGGTAGTTAATGAGAATCTTCTGGCCGTTTCGGAGCCATTCCCTGGCCATGTTATAGCCGTCGACGATGACCTGGGAGGTGGCCGCGTTGCCGTCGGTGATGACGGCCGTGTCGCTCTCGGCATTCTGGCGGAAGAGGAGTTCGTAGCCCCAGGTGCGCATGTTCCCGTCCATGATGGGCTGGCGGGCCACGAAGACCGATTCGGTGGCTTCGAATTGGGCGGGCGTCGTTGTGGTCATCTAGGCCTCCTGTTTAATGGGGCAAGAGGGGGGGCCACCTGGGACTCGAGGAGGGTCATGGGGAACTTCCGGGGGCATTGTTCGACACGGCGACGACCTCGGCCACAGCCGTCTCCAGGTCCGAAACCAGGGCCTGGGCCTTGGCGACATCCCCACATTTGGCCGATGACTCAAGATCCCAGGCCGTTCGTCCCAAGGCCTTGCAGGATGCGTTCATGGCCGTGCCCTTGAGCGCATGGGCCATCAGGTGGGTGGCGGTCATGTCGCCGGCCAGGATGTGCTCCTTGATGGAACGGAGCTTGTCCGGAAGGCCGCGAAGAAACAAGGCCAGAAGTTCGTCGGCCATGGTCTCGTCGTCCATGCACCGACGGATCAGTTCGGCCCGGTCGAAGACCGGAAGACATTCCGGGTCGGAGACAATCCCGGCGGGAGGGGGGGTTCGGGCCACCGGGCCCCGGTCTCTGTCGGCGGAGTCCTTCCTTTCGGCGGTCAGCCAGCGGGAGAGGACCCGGGCCAGTTGTTCAGGGTCCACGGGCTTGGTGACAAAGTCGTCCATGCCGGCCTCGAGACATTTCTGGCGGTCCTGGTCCATGGCCGCGGCGGTCATGGCCACGATGGGAAGACCGGGGCCGAAGCGTCCGGCCCGGATGCGGCGGGTGGCCTCCAGTCCGTCCATCTCGGGCATGTGAACGTCCATGAGAACCAAGTCATAGGGCGCGGTTTCCAAAGCGGCCAGGACTTCTAGGCCGTCCGCGGCCACGTCGGCGGTCAGCCCCAGCTTGCGAAGGATGCCCACGGCCACCTGTTGGTTGATGGCGTTGTCCTCGGCCACCAGTACCCGTCCGGCCAGGTTGACCCGTTCATCGGCCTTTTGATTTTTCAGGGAATTGGTCAGGCCAGCCGGGGCAAGACATTCGGTCTTTCGGGCTCCGGCAAAGCAGGCCGTGAACCGGAACTCGGAGCCCTGGCCCGGGAGGCTGGAAACGCTGATCTCTCCTCCCATCAGGGCCGCCAATTCTTTGGAGATGGCCAGACCGAGGCCGGTGCCCCCGAAACGGCGGGTGCTGGAGGCGTCGACTTGGTAGAACTTGTCGAAGAGGTGGGGAATCTTGTCCTCCGGAATGCCGATGCCGGTGTCCCGGACCGAGAACAGGAGGCGGACATGGTCGCTGTTGGGGCCGTTTTCAGCCACTTTGACCCGGATGTCGATCCGACCCTGCTCGGTGAACTTAATGGCGTTGCCGACGAGGTTGATCAGAATCTGGCGAAGTCGGCCGGGGTCGCCATGCAGGGCCGAAGGCAGGTTCGTCTCCAGGGCGGAGGCGATTTCGAGCCCTTTTTCCCGGGCCAGGGGGGACAGGGCGGCCACGCAGTCCTCCACCAGGAGGCCGGGATTGAAGTCCATGGCCTCCATGTCCAGCCGTCCGGCCTCGATTTTCGAGAAGTCCAGGATGTCGTTGATCAGGCAGAGGAGACTTTCGGCGCTGGTCCGGATGTTCAGGGCGTAGCGCCGCTGATCCAAATCGAGATTCGTGTCCAGGAGTAGCCCGGCCATGCCGATGACCCCGTTCATGGGGGTCCGGATCTCGTGGCTCATGTTGGCCAAAAACTCGCTCTTGGCCCGGCTGGCAGCCTCGGCCCGTTCCTTGGCCTCTCGGAGTTCGTCCTCTTCGCGTTTCCGCTCGGTGATGTCCTCGGCAATGGCCAGAAGAAAGGCCGGATGTCCGTCCCGGCCCAGGATGGGTATCTTCTTGGTGTGCAGGAGGCGGGTTCCTCGGGTGGTCTGGACGACCTCCTCGTCGATCTCGACCATCCGGCCGCCTTCGAGAACCTCTCGATCCATGGCGGTGAAGGAGTCCGCCTGCTCGCGAGGGAAGAAATCGTAGTCGTTCCGGCCGAGGAGTTCTTCCGCCGAATAGCCGAGGAGTTCCTGACCGGCCTTGTTGAAGCGGACGAAGCGGAGATCGCGGGCCTCCTTGATGGCCACCATGTAGGGGATGTTGTCGATGATGTTCAGCAGGAAGCGTTCCCGTTCCCGGAGTCCTTCCTCGGTCTTTTTCAGGTAGTCGATGTCGGCGAGCATGGCGAAGGATCCGGCGAAGCGACCCTCGTCGTCCAAAAGGGGCGTGCCCGAGACCCTGGTCCAGACCGTGCTTCCGTTTTTGTGGAGGTGGCGGCGGTCGTATTCGTCCTTGCGCCCCTGTCGTCGGTCGGCCATGCGCCGGTGGTAGTCCTCCCGTTCCTCGGGATGGATGAAATCGGTCACGGGTCGGCCGATCATCTCCTCCGGGGTGTAGCCGAGCATGTCGGCCATCTTGTGGTTGACGAAGGTGATTCGGCCCTGATCGTCCAGGGCCCGGACCCCCTCATTGGCCGTCTCGACGATCATCCGGTATTTTTCTTCACTGACTTGGAGACTGTGCTCGGACCGCCAGCGGAATACGGCCATGGCAAAGAGATGGGCCAGGGCACCAACGACCTTGAGGTCCTCGTCGGTGTAGTCACGCCCGGGGTTGGCCAGGGCGATCTGGCCGTAGAGCTGGCCGTCGTAGATGGCCGGCACGGACAGAAATCGTTCCAGGGGGACATGGCCTTCGGGCAGACCGCTGGAGGCCGGATGGGTCGAGGGAGAGTTGGTAAAAAATGGCACCAGGATGTTCAGGGAGTGGCCCCAGAGGCAGGGGTATCTGTCGTCTTTGCGGGGAAAGACAATGGGCCGGTCCTTTAGCTGACAGAGGTCCCCGCCCATCATGGCCGACAGGGTGTGACTGACGTTGTCCTTGGTTTCGGGGTCGATGGAGGAAACGAATCCGAAGGCGCTGCCGGTCAGGTTCAGGGCATGGGCATGAACGGCCCAGGCAATTTCGGCCAGGGAGACCCCGGGCAGGGTCAGAAAGCGGGCCAGATGGGCCAGGGCCTCGTTGGTGGCGGATTCCCGTTCGATACGTTCATCGGCCATCCGGCGGTCGGTGATGTCGATGAAGATGCCCTGATTGATCTCCCGTCCGTCGACCTTGATGATGGTCGAAACCAGATTGACATGGCGGATTCGCCCGGATCGAGTGACTATGTCCACATCCACGTTCAGGCTGTTCTGGGCGTTGATGTTCTGGACGAACATTTCCCGGTAGTGGTCAAGCTTGTCCGCAGGGTGGAGGGCCGTTTGGTGCAGGCCGATGAGCTCCTCCATTGAGTAGCCGAAAAGCCGTTCAGCTGCGGGGTTGCAGAGGACGATCCGACCCTGATCGTCGGCCCAGATGATGGCGTCTTTGTTTTGTTCGAAGATGAGGCGAAAAACCCGCTCGCTCTGGGCCAGGGCCTCCTCGGTGGCCTTGATGCGCAGGACCGACTCGACGCTGGCCAGGAACTCTTCATGATGGACGGGTTTGACCAGATATCCGTCGGCCCCGGAGCGAAGGCCGCGGGCTTTTTCTTCGGGGCTGGTCCGGTGCCCGGACACGAAGAGGATGTGGGTTTCGGACGTGTCTTGGTCGGACTTGATCCGGCGGCAGAAATCAAGGCCTGAGCCGTCGGGCAGGCCATGGTCCAGGAGGACCAGATCCGGATGCTCACGGCGGATGAGATTTAGACATTCCTGGCCCGTGGCTGCCAGCAGAACCCGGTATCCAGCCTGGGTCAGAATTTTTTTATGGATCAGGGAGAAATCAGGGTCGTCGTCGACGATCAGGATGGAGCGGGGCGATGTCTGGTTATGGGCCTCAAGGCCGGGAGGGTGCTTCGACTTATGAGATGCGTTCTGCATGGTCTCTCCGAAGATGAGGTCTGGCCGGAGCGAGGGTCGTCCCGTTTCCCTGCCGGATATCCTTCAGTATTCTATTCGTATTGATTTTTCATAGCGCACAAAAGAGCGGTTTGCCAAGCATGTCCGACGGCAAAAGTCGGACATTTAGAGATTGATTATCAAGGACCGGATTCAGGGAAGCGCACCTGACCGGCGGATCGTTTCGGCCAGTTTTTCGGCCATGAGGCCGTAGCCTGCGGAGTTAGGGTGGATCATGTCGCTTTTCAGTTCGGGTCGCTGAAGGATGTCGAGGAGGAGGTCTGGAACGAGAAGACAGCCGTGTTCCCGGGCCAGTTCCGCATAGAATTCGGGGACGGACAGGCCCCATCCTAGGCGAGGGACGCCGATGAGGACGACATCCCGGCCTTGGGACCGGATGAGGTCCAGCATGGCCGAGATGTTCTCCCGGGTCCGTCCTTCGTCCAGGCGGCGAAGAAAGTCGTTACCGCCGTGGCAGAGGATGACCAGGTCCGGCTGGTGGCGGTCCAGCAGGCCGGGGATCCGAGCTCGGCCCTCGGCGCTGACTTCGCCCGGCACCCCGGCGTTGACGACCGTGAGTCCGAGAGCCTCGGACAATACCTCGGGGTAGGATTTTTCGGGCGGAGCCCCGGTGCCCCGGGTCAGGCTGTCGCCGAAGGCCAGGATCACGCTGTCCGGTCCCAGGGGCCGGATAGAAGACTCCGGGCTTGACCCGCAGCCCCAAGCCAGGGCCAGGGCGAGACAGAAGGGGACGAGGCGCATGGGATTCCCTTGGTAAAGAGTCCAGCAAGCCGAGTCATATGCTTGATGAATGCTGACCCAATTTCAGGGCCTTGACAAGGAGAATCTGGAAACGAATCTGCTCAGAGCAGCCCGACGAGCATTCTGGTGCCAACGACGAGCAGCAGCACGGCGAAGACCTTCTTCAGGGGCCCCACAGGCAGGGCGTGGGCCAGACGAACGCCCAGGGGAGCGGTCAAAACGCTGGCCACGACGATTCCGGCCAAAGCTGGAAGATAGACAAAACCCAGAGAGTGCGGCGGTACGGCCGTGGCTCCCCAACCATTGACGATGTAGCCCAGGGTCCCGGCGATGGCGATGGGGAAGCCGATGGCAGCCGAGGTGCCGATGGCGTGGTGTACGGGCACGTTGCCCCAGAGCATGAAGGGCACGGACAGGCTGCCGCCCCCGATGCCCACCAGACTGGACACGGCCCCAATGACGTTGCCGGCTCCGAACATGCCGAGTCGTCCGGGCATCTCCCGTGAGGGCTTGGGCTTCTTTCCAAGTAGCATCTGCCCGGCAACGTAGTAGAGAAAGAGGACGAAAAAGGCTTTTAATCCATCGGAAGGAACGCGGGCGGCCAAGCAAGAACCCAGGTAAGTCCCGAGAAGGATGCCCGGGGTGATGGTTTTGACAATGGACCAGCGGACCGCGCCCCGGCGGTTGTGGGCCAGGAAGCTGGACACGGCCGTGAAGATGATGCTGGCCATGGATGTGCCCAGGGCGATCTGCATGGTCTGTTCCGTAGGCAGTCCCTGGAGGCCGAAGCAGAAGATGAGCATGGGCACGATGACCAAGCCGCCGCCGATGCCGAGCAGTCCGGCCAGGACGCCGGCCACGGCTCCGACCAGGGTGTACATGACGAGAATGGTGATCACGAGGGGCTCTCCTTGTCGGCGCGTCTGAGCAGATTGAGGTCCATTTCGTTCATCATCAACATCAGATGGTCGGCCATGGCCTGGCGGGCCAAGTCAGGTCGTCCGGCCTCCACGGCCTGGATCAACCGAAGATGGCCTTTTCGTGAATGGACGGGCCTGGGTCCGCCCCTGAGGTCTTGGGAGCGGCAGGGGGCGATAATTTTGTCCATGGCTTCGAGAATATCCACAAGAATCGGGTTGCCCGTGGCCCGGGCCAGTTCAAGGTGGAATTCGGCATCGGCTGGGCCGTCGTCCCGGCCGCTCATGGTCAGCATTTCCTGTTCACAGACAAGTATCTTGAGCCGGGCTATGTGTTCTGGGCAGGCTCGCCTGGCCGCCAGTTCGGCGACGGCAGGTTCCAACACCAATCGGGCCTCCTGAATGTGTTCCAGGGTCCGGCGGCGGGAAAGTAGCTCCGGGGAAAGCAGGACCTCAAGCGATCTGGGTCGGGCCAGAACATAGGTCCCATCTCTTGGTTTGCTACGGAGCAGTCCCCGTTCGCCTAGGGTACGTATCGCCTCACGAAGGCTGTTCCTGGAAATCCGAAATCGTCGGGCCAGTTCCCTCTCCGAGGGCAGCCTATCCCCAGGAGCCATTTCCGGCCCGTCCAGCAAGGAGGTCAAGAGATCGAGAGCTTGGGTTCGTCCGTTCATATCCAAATTGGTAGGACCAAATAAATTGGTAGGACCAATAGGCTGAGTTCGACAGATGGTCAAGCTCGCGCGGCAGTCAGTTTTGGATTTGAAGTGAATCGAGAAAGGCAGCCAAAACCGGCACGTCGGCCTCGGCCCAGTCAAGGCTCCTCAGGCTTTTGGGTTCAAGCCAGGCCAGACGAGCATGTTCCCGGGGTTCGGGACATCCGTTGGCAATTACGCAGACGAAAGGATGCAGGGTGATGATGAAATCGGGATAGCAATGGGTGGAAAGGGGCAGGGCGTGGACAATACGGGCTTCGACGCCCAGTTCCTCTTGCAATTCCCGTATCAGGCAGGCCTCGGGAGTTTCTCCGTGTTCGATCTTGCCGCCGGGAAATTCCCATTTGAGGGCCATGGCCATGGCCGGACTCCGCTGGGCCGCCAGGACGAGGCCGGATTCCTGAATGATGGCACAGGCCACTTCGACATAGGGGTTCATTGCTTCCAGTGTCCTTGCCGACCCAGGGCCCAGGCCTGCCAATGGAGCCGACTGGAGGCCAAAAGGGCCAGTCCGATCAGGGAATCGAACAGGGCCGGAACCATAGGGTGGACGGGCAACCCGGCTACAATGCGACCGAAAACGATCATGGCCCCCGCCAAAAGCCAGGTTCGGACCGGAAGCATCGTCCAGAGGTGGGCGCCTGCGGGCAGAGATTGGAGGCGATCGACGTTCTTGCGGGCCATGGGGTCGAGGATCAGGCGAGCCTTGGTCAGTCCGGCCACGAGAACAAGCCCGATCCAGATGGAGCAGGCCCACCCCGTCAGGCCAAGACCTCCGGCTTCGAGCCCCCGGATCAGAAGAGCCAGCCCGACCCCGGTCCAGAGGCAGGCCGTGGCCAGGATGAGGGCTCGGGGAGAAAAGATCGGGAGCATGGAAATCAGATGCAGCGAAAAATGGAACTTCTCTCGGGCTGTCCGGTCAGGCGGGCCACAACATGGCATTTGACTTTGAAGGCGTAGTGAATGTCGGGCCATTCCCCGATCAGGGCCTCATAGTTGCCTTGCCCCTTGCTGACGACCAGGTCGGCGGATTTGAGGATCTCCAGGAACTCCGCAGAGCAGCGGGAAAGAACCGTGCCTGGGGTGTCGACCCCGGAGGAGACCACCCGGCAAAGACTGGGGAGGCCGAAGAACTGGGCGTCGTCCATGGTGGCGTCGTTCAGGATTGGCCGGCCCCGAACGGCGTAGGTCACCCGGCAGTCCCGATCTTGAAGTTGGCGGACCAGAAGACCGTCCAGGCCGATTTCTCCGGCGTTGTCGCCAAGGATGAGGACATGGGGGCGCCGGCTCACGGCTGCGGAAAAATCGGGATAGTCCCGGGCGGCCCATTCCGAGCCGGATTCGTGGCCCAGGGCTTCGGACCAGGAGCAGCCTCCCGGGGCCCCGGCGTCCAGGGAATTCCCGATGATAGACAGTTCCAGAGCGGTGAGCAGGGGATCCGGATTCGCATCCACCATGGCGAGCAGGTCAGGCAATGCCTGGAGGATTTCCCTGTTGGAGCGGCTTTTGTATTCGGCAAAGGGGTCTGTGCAGCCGGTGAGGTCCGGGATCATCCCGTAGAGTTCGCCAGCCAGTTCCGGTGGGGAGAGGGAGAGGTCCAGCTTGGGGAAGGCCTCGGCCCAGGCCATGAGCACGCGTTCGTGCATGGACGGATCGTTCGGGGCCATGAGTCGAACACCGGCCAGAGCCTGACGGAGGAAGCAGGGAAGACAGTCGAGGGAAGTGCGCATGTTTTTTCCAAAAAAAA
>RZZR01000084.1 GCA_009929795.1 Deltaproteobacteria bacterium
CTCGAGCAGGGCGAGCAAGGCCGCGATCCTGGGGTCGTCCATGAATTCGGCCGGGATGACCAGATCGTAGCGTTCCCGGGCCAGGGGGATGAAGTCAAGCCCCAAAGCCCGGGCCGCGGCGTGGATGCCCAGGCCGCAGTCGGCCGCGCCGGTCAGGACGTTCACGGCCACGGCCATGTGGGTGAACTCCTCTTTGTCGTAGCCCTTGACCGCATTCGGAGCGATGGCGGCCTTGGCCAGGGTGTGGTCGAGGAGAATCCGCGTGCCGGCCCCGCGCTGGCGGTTGATGAAGGTGACCTCGGGCCGGGCCAGATCGGCCACGCCGGAAATAGCCAGGGGATTGCCCGGGGCGACAATGAGGCCCTGATGCCGGATGGCCAGGTTGACGAGGATGAGGTCGCGGCCGGGCGCGACGCGGTTCAAAAAAGGGAAGTTGAAGTCCTCGGTCTCGGGATCGAAGAGGTGGGCTCCGGCGACCATGGCCATGCCGGAGGCGATGGCCTTCAGGCCGCCCATGCTGCCGACGTGGGCCGAGGCCAGGGCCACGGGCTCGGGCAGGCCCATGAGGGCGTTGGCCAGGATGTCCAGGGTGTTGTCGTGGCTGCCGATGACCACCAGGGTCTTGTCCAGGGTGGCCCGGGGGACGAGCAGACGGGCCGGGACCGTGACGCCTTCCTCCAGACCTTCGGTGTCCGTTGGCACGGCGGTCACGCCCTGGGCCCTGGTCAAGGAGGTGATCAGGCCAGCACCCCGGGCCAGGGGCAGGGCCACGTAGCGTTCGCCGACCCGACCGATGGACAGGCGGACACGTTCCTCCATGCCCAGGCGGGAGGCCACCTTGCGGGCCAGGACCACGGGCAGGGTGACGGCCTCGGGCCGGGGCTGGCGGGCAAGCCAGGACACGACCGGTGCCAGGACATCCTCGTAGCAGACCACGCTGCTGACCGGATAGCCGGGGGCTCCGACCATGAGCCTGCCCCGGGCCTCGCCGATCAGGGTCGGCTTGCCGGGCATGACCGAGAGACCATGGACCAGAATTTGGCCCACTCGCTCCATGACCGTGCGGGTGTAGTCCTTGCTCCCAGCCGAGGACCCGGCGCCGATGATCACGATGTGTGATTTCTCGAGGGCCTCGCGCACGGCACGCTCCAGGGCGTCGAGGTCGTCGGGAACCGGCGGCACCCGGTGGACCGAACAGCTCCAGGACCCAGCCAGGGCGGCCAAGACCTGGGAGTTGCTCTCCACGACCTGACCGGGTCCGGGTTCGGGCCGGGCCGTGAAGTCCAACACCTCGTCGCCGGTGGGAATGACCGTCAGGCGGACGCGTTCCCAGACCGTGACCTCCCAGATGCCGGCCGTGAGCAGGGCCCCGATGTCGTAGGCGGTGATGGTGTGGTTCTGGGGCAGGAGGAGTTCCGTGGCCACGATGTCCTCCCCGATGCGGCGGACGTGCTGCATGGGAAAGGCCGGTTTTTCCACGGCCAGATCGCCGTCACGGTCCACGACGTGCTCGATCATGATCACGGCGTCCATGTCCTCGGGCAGAGGATGGCCGGTGTTCACGGGCACGAAATCCCGTCCGGCTTTCAGGATGACCGGATGTCCTTCTCGGGCCTGCCAGGTGTCCCTGGCCCGGACTGCATAACCGTCCATTGCCGCGCTGTGAAAGGTGGGCGAGGAGTAGCGGGCGAAAATGGGTTTGGCCGTAACCCGGCCCAGGGCTTCGTGCGTGGGCACGGTCTCGCGGGCCATCAGGGCCTCGCGATCCAGGGCCGAAATGGCTCTGGCCACGGCCTCGTCCACGGGAATCAACTTCAGATAGATGTTGCGGCTCATGAAACCTCCGAAAGGCATTGCGGTTCAGATCATCCAGACATTGACAGGGCTTCCGGCGGTCAGGCCCTCGCACGAGGCCGGAATGGTCAACAGGCCCTGGGCGTCGAGAAGGGTCCGAAGAAGGCCCGACTTTCCGGTGACGGGCACGGCCAGGGATCGGCCTTCGGTCGCAGGTTCCAGGGCCACGCGGACGTAGTCCTCCCGACCGGGTTTGGATGCCAGGTTTCGGGAGAGCACGGCCGGACGGATGGGTCGAATTTCGGAATCAAAGGCATCGGCCCGGCCCTGGAGATGCCAGAGAAGGGGGCCGCCAAAGACGAGCATGACTACCTGGGCCGAGGTGACCTGGCCTGGAAGACCCAGAACCGGCGTGTTCCCGCAGCGAGCCAGGATGGTCGGCTTGCCCGGGCTGATGGTCACACCGTGGGCCAGGATTTCGGAATCGGACCGAGCCTCGATGACGTTCACAGTCAAGTCCCTAGTGCCCACGGAGCTGCCGCCCGAAAGACATGCCACGTCGGCCTGATCGAGGGCCCGGGCAAGGGCCTGGGCCAGGTCTTCGAAGCGGTCCGGGACGATGCCCATGGCCAGGGGCAGACCGCCGTGGGCTCGGACCAGTCCGGCCAGGGTCACGGAGTTCACGTCCCGGACCTGGCCGGGCACGGGTTTGCCATTCACGGGTACCAGTTCGTCGCCGGTGGAAATGATTGCCACCCGAGGGCGGCGGCGGACGACGACTTCAGTTTGGCCCAGGGCGGCCAGGAGCCCAGCCTCCTGGACCCTGATGCGGGTTCCGGCGGTCAGGGCCACGGTCCCTGTAATCACATCCTCGCCTCGGAGCATGACGTTTTCGCCCGGGGCCAGGGGTCGGCGGACCTCGATGGTCGTCTCGTCCAGACGGTCGGTGTGCTCGACCATGACCACGGCGTCGGCCCCGGGGGGCAGGGTACCCCCGGTGGTGATGGCCAGACAGGTACCGGGGGCCAGGACTTCGGTGCTGATCTCCCGGATTTGCAAGGAGCCCCGAAGGTCGAGATAGCTGGGGGCCGATTCCGAGGCCCCGAAGAGGTCCACGGCCCTCACGGCGTAGCCGTCCATGCAGGACCGGGCCACGAGAGGAAGATCCTCGGAGGCGACAAGATCAATTCCCAGGACACGATCAATGGCCTGGTCCAGATCAACGGTTTCGGTACCCAGAATTGGAAACGAACGGAGAAGATCGGTGAATTCAGCCGGAGAGACGGCCCGAAAAAAGGATGTTTTCATGGTGATCGAAAGGGTTTCGGTGACAGCGGATTTTGATCTATACCGTATCTGGCATAGTTGCAAAGGGCAACCTTTCCGGGGGCAAAACCGGATTTTACAGGGAAAGCCCCCTCTGATAGAGGCCGCTGATGGCCCACTATCCCGTATTTTTGGAACTGACCGGTCGTCGATGCCTTGTCGTCGGATTGGGCCGGGTCGGTCGGCGCAAACTCGAGGGGCTTCTCGAGTGCGGACCGGCCCAGGTCACCGGGCTGGATATCCGACCGCCAGACAGTGACATTCAGAGACTCCTTGACAGCCGGGCCAACTTTTCATTTCTTCAGCGGCCGTTTCGGGCCGAGGACGTTTTGGGCCAGACGCTGGTCTTTGCCTGCTCCAGCGACGCGGGCCTCAATGCCGAGGTCGCCGAAACCTGCCGACTTCGGGGTGTATGGTGCAACGTGGCCGACGACCCGGATCAAAGCGACTTCATTCTTCCGTCTCTGATCCGGCGGGGGGATCTGGTCGTGGCCGTGTCCACATCAGGCCGGAGCCCGGCCCTGGCCCGGATGGTCCGACAGGAGCTCGATGAGATGTTCGGCCCCGGCTACGAGCCCTTGCTGACGGTCATGGGCCGGATCCGGGAAGGGGTTCTGTCCTGCGGCACGGATTGCGACCAGAACCGGGATCTGTTTCGGGCCCTGGTGGGATCAGAACTCAGGCGGCAGTTGGAAATTGGGGATCTAGCGGGGGCGGATCGGACTTTGCGTCAAGTCCTGCCCGAGGTCCTGCACCCTGAAATAGGAGTGTATCTGCATGGGTCCGGAAAAAATTTTTGAACTGTTGATCATCGTTCTGTATTTTTCCGGGGCGGTGCTCTTCCTGGGCGGCCTCGTCCTGCGCTCCACGGTTTTCCGTCGATGGGCCATGAGGTTGGCCGGAGCGGGTTTCGGACTCCACAGCGTGGACATCGGCCTGATGGTGGTTGGCCTCGGACATGAAAATTTCACCCAGGCCCAATTCCATTTCAGTCTCATGGCCTGGCTTTTTCTGGCCGTGTTCTTCTTCCTTTGCTGGCGCCTGAAGATCGAGTTTCTGAGTCTGGCCGCCGCGCCCCTGGCCTTGATCCTCTTTACCTCCTCCCTTGCCGTGTCCGATATCAAGGTTCCCGTACCCGAGACCTTGAGCAGCCTTTGGTTCGGGCTCCATGTCGGGTCCCTTTTCATCAGCATGGCGCTCTTGGCCTTGGCCTGCGGAGCGGGCATGTGCTATCTGTATCTGGAGCGGAGAATCAAGACCAAGGCCGGAATTAAGGGCTTTGCCCAGGATCTGCCGTCCCTCTCGGTCTTTGACAAGGCCAACCATTGGGCGGTTATGGCCGGGTTCCCCCTGTACACGGCGGGCATGCTTTCTGGTTTCATCTGGGCCGCGTTTACCTGGAAGCAGGTCTTCAGCTGGGACCCCAAGGAGCTCATCTCCATCGTCATCTGGAGCGTGTACGGGTATCTGTTCCATCAGCGTTTGATCCTGGGCTGGCAGGGCCGCAAACCTGCCAAGATCGTCATTTGGCTCTTTGTTTTGACCATCCTGTCCATGACCATCATCAATCTGATGATGCCAACCCATCACAGTCTGAGACCATGATCAAGGCGAACATCTTACCGGATATGGCCCGCGGACTCGTGCTCGTGGGTCTGAACCACAAGACCGCGCCGGTGGAGGTTCGGGAGCGTTTCGCCCTGAGCGGACGGGCTCCGTGTGAGTGCTGCCTGGTCCAGCGGGGCGGGGTCATCCGGGAGGCATTGGTCCTTTCGACCTGCAACCGGGTCGAATTTTTGGTGATCTCCATCGGAGATGGGGACGTGGCCGACCGGGTCATGGAGAGCTGGGCGGCCATCTGCGGCAGAAGCGAGGACGAACTACGGCCCCATGTTTACATTCACCGAGGGCTGGACGCCGTTCTGCATCTGTTTCAGGTAGCTTCGAGCCTGGATTCCATGGTCCTGGGCGAGCCCCAGATCCTGGGCCAGCTCAAGGAGGCCTATCGGACGGCCGTGGAGGAGCGCTGGTCCGGGGTGATCCTCAACCGGCTCATGCACAAGGCCTTTTCCGTGGCCAAGCGGGTCCGGACCGAGACGGCCATCGCCTCCAGCGCCGTGTCCATCAGCTACGCGGCCGTGGAGCTGGCCAAGCGGATCTTCGGGGATCTCTCCCGGCAGACGGTCCTCCTGGTCGGGGCCGGGGAAATGGCCGAACTGGCGGCGACCCATCTCAAGAACACGGGCATCGCCGGAATGCTCGTGGCCAACAGAACTTTGTCCAGAGGTCAAGAGTTGGCCAGGGCCTTCGGGGCCGAGGCCGTGTCCTTCGAGGGCCTGCTGGAAAGTCTGGTCCGGGCCGATATCGTCATCAGCTCCACGGGTTCGCCGGTGACGGTCATCAGGGCCCGCGACGTCCAAAAGGTCCTCAAGCAGAGGCGGAACCGGCCCATGTTTTTCATCGACATAGCCGTGCCCCGGGACATTGACCCGGACGTGAACGGTTTGGACAACGTCTATCTCTACGACATCGACGACCTCCAGGACGTGGTCCAGGAAAACCTGGCCTCCAGGCGGGAGGAGGCCTCTCGAGCCCAGGCCATCATCGAGGACGAGGTGGCCGCGTTCGAGCGCTGGCTCCGGTCCCTGGAACTCACTCCAACCATCGTGGACCTGAACCGGAAGGTCGAGGATCTGGCCGAACGCGAGATCCGCAAAACCCTGAAGTCCTTGGGCCCGGACGTGGACCCGAGGGTGGAGGAGGCCGTCCGGACCCTGGCCCTGTCCCTGGCCAAGAAAGTCTGCCATGGGCCCATGGCCTACCTCAAGCGGCAGGGGTGCGACTTTGGCGAGTCCCAGGAGGCCGTGCACCAGGTGCGGCGGATCTTCGGCCTGGACGAAGTCCGGCCCGAGGGACACGGCACGAAAACTCCGGCCGGGTAGTGCCGGCCGTGTTCGAGACTGGAAACGCGAGGGAAGCATGCGGACCTATCTGATCGAAGACCTCGGCGAGGGCGCCGTGCCCAGAATAGAGGAATGGCTGCGGGCCCATGGCTGTGGGTCCGCCATCGAAGGCTCGTTTCGGGTCGTTCTCCCCGTAGATTTGCTCGACCCGCAGCAGGCCGAGCACACCCCAAAATGCGGGGATCACTATCTGGCCCTGGAGACCGGGCCTGACTGGATCAAGCTGGAATTTCTGGTCCGCTGCCGGAACACCTTGAGCTGCCCCTGCATGCGGTACGCCGGGCCTGAGCAGGCGCGATACGGCATGGATTTTTTGGACGGGGTTCTCAAGGCCCTGGATATCCCGGCCTGAAGGCTCCAAGGTTCTCGGTGCCGAATTTCCTGTCTTTGAAGTCCTTGCCGCGAAGTGCTGCCCGGTTTTGCCTGCGGGCGGAACGGTTTCTGAGAAACGATCTCGGACTTCGTCTTCGCGGGACCAGACTTCTGGCCGCCTTTTCCGGAGGCCCGGATTCCCTGGCCCTGACGGCCTGCCTGCGCATCATTTCCCCCAGAATCGGCTTCGAGCTTGTTTCCGCACACCTCGATCACGGCCTCCGGCCCCAATCCCGAGACGAGGCGGCGGCGGCCTCGGCCCTGGCCACCGAACTTGGAATTCCCTGTCTGGTCGGTCGGACCTCGGTGCCAATCTGGTGCCGTAGCCGAAAGATGGGCGTCGAGGAGGGGGCCAGAGATCTGCGCTACCGGTTTCTGTCCGGGGTTCTTCGACGATCCGGTGCCCAGTGGATCGCCACCGGCCATAGCCTGAACGACCTGGCCGAGGACGTAATCATGCGCTTGATTCGGGGCACGGGGTGGCCGGGTCTCGGGGGGATGCCGGCCCTGGATCCGGAGCGCAAGCTGGTCCGGCCCATGCTGTTCGTTTCCAGGGCCGAGATCCGGATGTTTCTCGACGACCTTGGCCTGACCGCCATTGAGGATCCATCCAACGACGATCCCGGATTTCTCCGCAACAGGATCAGGGATCGGATTCTGCCCGCCTTCCTGGAGGAAAATCCGAATTTTTTGGAGGCCGTGGTTCGGCTCTCGTCTTCGTCCCGGGACGATGAATCGTTCTTCCGAATCCTGGCCGAATCCCGGATACGTTGGCGTGCCGAATCGGCCCTGGTCGAGGACGGGTGCCGGATTCTTCCCAGGTCTGTGCGGTTGCGAACCCTCAAGCTGGCCCTGGAGCGGTTCGGCGGTCCTCGGTTCCAAAATCTCATTCGGCTGGACGAGTTGTGGACCGGGCAAAAGACCGGAGCCGTGGTCCAGTTTCCGGGTCCGGCCTATGGACGGATCAAGCGAGAGGGGGTCGAGTTCGGACCCGGGCGCGGACCCGGATCGCACCATAGTCCGGTCAGTTGATGAGGCTTTGCAGGGGCGAGGGGATAAGCCCTCCGCGGCGGATGAATCCGGCCGACATGCCCGGGGCCCGGATGGCCATGATTCCGGCCTCGCCCAGGAGGCCCCCAAAGAAGGCCCTGTCCCCGGCCTTCTTGCCCGGCACTGGGATGAGGCGGCAGGCCGTAGTCTTCTTGTTGATGACCCCGATGGCCATTTCGTCGGCCATGATGCCGGCGATGGTTTCCACCGGGGTGTCCCCGGGGATGGCCACCATGTCCAGGCCCACGGAGCAGACGCTGGTCATGGCCTCGAGCTTTTCCAGGCTGAGGAGACCCTGCTCAGCGGCAGAGGCGATGTTCAGATCCTCGCTGACGGGGATGAAGGCCCCGGACAGGCCCCCGACCTGGGCGCTGGCAAAGGCCCCGCCCTTTTTGACCGCGTCGTTGAGCATGGCCAGGGCGGCCGTGGTCCCGGGTACTCCGATGGCCCCCAGACCGAGACTCTGGAATATCTCGCCCACACTGTCGCCCACGTTGGGGGTCGGGGCCAGAGAGAGGTCGACGATTCCGAAGCGGACGTTCAGGGCCTCGGCCACCTTGCGGCCGATGAGTTCCCCGACCTTGGTGACCTTGAAGGCCGTTCTCTTGATCAGATCGGCGACCTCATCCAGGGCCGCGTGCGGGTTGGTCTGGAGAAAGCGGTCGATGGCCTTCTTGACCACGCCCGGGCCGCTGACCCCGACGTTGATGACTGCCCCGGGCTCGCCGATGCCCAGATAGGCCCCGGCCATAAAGGGCACATCCTGGGGGATGTTGGCGAAGACGCAGAGCTTGGCCGCGCCCAGGCCGTCCTTGTCCGCGGTGAGCATGGCCGATTTTTGGACGGCCTCGGCCATGAGGATCACGGCGTCCATGTTGATGCCGGCCCTGGTGGAGGCGACATTGACCGAGGCGCAGAGGCGGGAGGGGGACGCCAGGGCCTCGGGAATGGCCTCGACGAGGGCGAAGTCGCCCTTGGCCAGGCCTTTTTCGACCAGGGCGCTGAAACCGCCGATGAAGTCCACGTCGACCTCGGCCGCGGCCGCGTCCAGGGCCTTGGCCACCTCGACCATGCCCCGGCATGGGAAGGGCGCGGCCACGGCGGCCATGGGGCTGACCGAGATGCGTTTGTTGACCACGGGAATGCCGTAGCGGTCGCCGATTTCGTCGCAGACCCGGACCAGGTTCCCGGCCATGGACACAATTCTGGACCGGATGTTGGCAGTCAGCCTGCCCAGGTCGTCGGAGGCGCAGTCGAACAGGTTCAGCCCCAGGGTGACGGCCCGGACGTCGAGATGTTCGTTCTTGACCATTTCGAACATGGAGAGCACTTCGCGTTCGGTCAGCATAAAATTCCTCGCCCGTCGGGGGTGTAGATGTTGGATGGACCTGAAGCACATAGAGAATGACCGGTCCGAGGGCAAGCCTGGGGCCGGATCCACAAAAACAGCAAAAAGGAGGGTGATGCAGTGATTTCGAAGCGGGAACTCAGCGCCAAGGTGGCCGAAATTGCCGGACTGGACCGGGATGGGGCCTATAGCGAGGATGTCGGGCGGGCCCTGTTCGCAGGGGCGGCCTTCGAGACCCTGGGCTATACCTTCAAACTCAAGGACATGAAGCCCAGGGAACTGACGGTCAGCGAGTGGAAGGCAGTGGTCACCAACCCGGCCGGAGATGTGATCACCGTGGAGGACGAGGAGGCGGCCCTGGCTCTGTGTCTGGCTCTGGTCAAGGCCTTCGAGGCCATGGCCGGGAGGGCTCAATGATTTTCAGGGGGGTGGTGTTCGATCTCGACGGAACCCTGATCGATTCCATCGAAGACTTGGCCTCAAGCATGAACACGGTCTTGGAGTCCAGGGGGTTGCCTGTCCACCGGGTCGAGGCCTATCGGGGGTTTATCGGCCGGGGCATGGGCCGTCTCGTATTCCAGGCTCTTCCGGAAGATTGCCGCGAGGAAGAGACCATCCGGGAGTGCATTCTGGCCATGCAGGTCGAATATGCCAAGCATTGGCAGGATTCCACCGATCTCTTCCCGGGGGTGGCCGAACTCCTCCGGGGGCTGGAGAATCGGGGGCTGGCCTTGGCCGTGCACTCCAACAAGCCCCACGAGTTCACCCGCCTGATGGTAGACAGCCTGCTGGACGAGTGGAGTTTTTCGGCCGTTCTCGGGGCCCGGCCCGAGCGGCCAGTCAAGCCGGACCCGGCCGGGGCATTGGAGATCGCCGACGCCCTGGGTCTGTACCCCGAGGAGTGTCTGTTCGTCGGGGACAGCGACGTGGACATGGACACGGCCGTGCAGGCCGGCATGTACCCCGTGGGGGCCTTGTGGGGCTATCGGGACCGGGACGAGCTTCTGGAGGCCGGGGCCGGGATGTTGATCGATCAGCCCGAGGACATTCTGGACTTTATCGACGAGACCGACTCGGAGGGATAGAGATGTCGGGGTTCCGTTCCGGGGGTGTGTCCTGATACTGTTGGGCCCGGAGCTTTTTGATGAGAACCATGCCGTTCTCGACCACGAAGATGAGTTTCCGGCCCTGCAGACCCCCGACGTTGGAGGCCACGACGCGCAGACCATGGCGCTCCAGTGATTCCAGGGCGCTTTGGACGTTCTTTTTGCCGGCCCCGAGTTCCCCGGGCAGCAGCGGGCTGGCCCCGCCGAAGACCTTGCAGTCCAGGGCGTTCAGACGCAGCCCTTTGCGGGTCAGCCTATCGCAGATGGCGTCCACGGCCGAGTCTACATATCTGTAGCGGTTGGCCTCCGCGAGGGGGTTCTCGTAGTCCCGCCATGTGGGAAGCAGGGCGTGGAAGATGGCCCCGATCCGCTCCTTGGGGTGGTGAAAGGTGATGGAGACGCAGGATCCGAGGACGGTCTGGACCGCGCTGTCGGACCTGAAGATCCCGCCCTCGGCGATCATCAGGTAGTGGAGCCTCAGGTGGGGGTTGTTCTTCAGAACACTGTGCATTCGTCTTCGTCGCCCAGATCGGACCCGATCAGTTCCAGGGCCTTCAATGCCTCCAGGAGGGAGGCCTCCTCAACCGGCTTGGTCAGATACATGTCGGCCTCGGATTCGAACTGGGCCTCCATCATCCGCTCGCTGTCGTCGTAGCGGGAGAGGATGACGATC
>RZZR01000085.1 GCA_009929795.1 Deltaproteobacteria bacterium
GTCTCAAGGTCAATGGGGCTGAATACCTGGCTGGCCACCGGGGCGATGGCCTCGTAGATGTTTTTTCCGACCAGCCGCCAGCGAAAGGGAGTGTCTGGTGGAATCTGGCAGTATTTGATCCGGACCCTGTTTTGGTTCCGCCAGACTTGCGGGGAGTCCAGCTCCAAAGGTGACGTCCGATGTGCGACAAAGGGGCAGGAAGGGCAGGTCTGGTCGGCGAACTCGAGCTCGAGTTCGATCCGTGAAAGGTTCCCGGAGGCCCCTTCCAGAATCGCCGAAATGTTCAGACAGCCGTCTTCGAACATGAAGTCCACGTCTCCCCAAAAGAAGATGTCCTCCCTGGCGTCGGGTTCGGGCCAGACCTTTTTGCCGCATCCGGGGGCCAGAAGGATCAGGACGGCGGTCAGGGCCAGGAAAACGGCTCGGGTCAGCCTCATTTCAGGCCCCATTTGTTCTTCCAGTCACTCATGATGGTCAGGGCCTCCAAAGGGGTTAGGGTGTTTGTGTCCAGGGTCTGAAGTTCTGCAACGATCGGGTGGGTCGGGCCGTCGGAGGTCATGGTAAGCTCCGGCCCGGCAGGACCTAGTCCGGGTAGGGCACGGGAAGTGGAGCGGATCTTCGACCGTTCCTGGGGGCGGGCCTTGTCTTCAAGAGTTTTGAGGATTTCACGTGCCCGGTTGACCACCCCTGCTGGAACCCCGGCCAGCTTGGCGACCTCGATGCCGTAGCTGCGGTCGGCCGGACCGGGGACGAGCCGTCGCAGAAAGACGATCTCCCCGCCCCATTCCTTGACGGCGATGTTCAGATTCTTGATGCCCGGAATTTTTCCATCAAGCACGGTCAATTCGTGGTAATGGGTGGCAAACAGGGTCCGGATTCCACCGTGCCGTCTGGCCAGTTCTTCGATGACGGCCCAGGCCAGAGACAGTCCGTCGAAGGTGCTGGTGCCCCGGCCGATCTCGTCCAGAACGACCAGGCTCCGCTTGCCGGCCTGGCGAAGGATGCGGGCGGTCTCGATCATCTCGACCATGAAGGTGCTCTGTCCCATGGCCAAATTGTCCGAGGCTCCGACTCTGGAGAATACTCGGTCGCAGAGACCCAGGCTGGCCGATTCTGCCGGGACGAAGGATCCGATTTGAGCCAGAATGCAGATGATGGCTACTTGGCGCAGGACCGTGGACTTGCCGGCCATGTTCGGTCCGGTGACCAAGGCCAGGCGGTCGCGCTCGTCGAGGACTAGGTCGTTGGGAATGAAGGCGGCCCGGCCCTGACATTCCTCCACGGCCGGATGGCGGCCGCCCCTAATCGTCAGTCCCAGGCCGACGTGGACCTCGGGTCTGGTCCATTCCCATTGCCGGGCGGTCTGGGCCAGACACTGCCAGACATCGACTTCGGCTAGGCGCCGGGCCACGGCTACGAGGCGACTCCGAAAGGCGGCCACGTCGGCTCGTAGGCGGACGAAGAGTTCGTATTCCTTGGCCCTGCGGCGGTCTGAGGCTGAGACGAGTTTTTCTTCCAGGGCCTTGAGATCCTCGGTCACGTAGCGCTCGGCGTTGGCCAGGGTTTGGCGGCGGATGAAATGGTCCGGAATCGGGCCCTTGTGGGCCGAGCCCAGTTCGAAATAGTGGCCGAAGACCCTGTTGAACCCCAGTTTGAGTTTGGGCAGGCCGTGCGCGGAGCGTTCCTTTTCCAGAAGATCGTCCAGAGCAGACTGGCCGTGCTCGGCCAGTTCGATGAACTCGTCGAGCTCGGGATCGAAGCCCCTGCGGAAGATGCCCCCCTCGGTGATCTGCTGCGGCGGGTTGTCGCGCACTGCCTGGATGAGGATGTCGGCCAGTTCAGTCACGTCGTCCCATTGGCGTATGATCTGATCCAGGACCGGGGGGGATCCGGGCCGGGAGGCCAGGGATTGGAGCAGGGAGGGCAGGATCGCCAGACTCTGGCGCAGGCATACAAAGTCCCGGGGCATGGCTCGCTGGAGATGGATTCTAGTGGACAGGCGCTCAATGTCGAAGACTTCGTCCAGGAGACGTCGAAGATGCTCACGCCAGGCGTCGTCCTGAACGAAAAAGTCTACGGCCTCCTGCTGGCGCTTTATTGGCCCCATCTCCTTCCACGGTCGACGGAGCCGGTCCTTCAGCAACCGGGTGCCCATGGGCGTCCTGGTGTGATTCAGGGCGTTCCAGAGAGTTCCGGGGCCGGATCGGCCGTCCATGCGGACGAACAGTTCAAGGTTTCGCTCGGTGACCTCGTCGAGTTGAAGAAACCGGCTCAGGTTCAGGGGCGAAAATGGGGCCAGATGTGTGGGGTCGGATTTCTGGGTGGTCTGCATGTAGGAGAGCAGCGCTCCGCAGGCGCAGACCAATCCGGGTTTGTACTGGAGGTCAAGGATATCCAGAGAGGCCACGGCCTGGAACCGGAGGAGTCTTTCCCGTCCGGATTTGAAGTCGAAGTAGGAAGGGGATGGAACCCGGGTCACGGCCGGAGTCAGGGAAACGGCCATGGGAGGGAGTTCCATGGTCCGGTCGAGCAGAAGCTCCCGAGGGGCCATCTTTACGGCCCATTGCCAGAGGCGGTCCTCGGTGCGGGCATAGATGCCCGACCATTGTCCGGTGGAGAAATCGGCCCAGGCCAGGCCTCCACCCCGAGTCTTGTCCCAGAACAGGGCGGCCAGGAAGTTGTCGGACCTGCCTTCTAGACTCAGATCGTCGACCACGGTGCCGGGAGTCAAGACCCTGGTCACCTCCCGGCGGACCAGTCCCTTGGCCTTGGCCGGGTCTTCCATCTGATCGCAGATGGCCACCTTGTATCGCTTGTCCAAAAGCTGGCGGAGGTACTCGTCCACGGCGTGGTGAGGTACTCCGCACATGGGAATCTTGTGCTCGGCCTGGGGATTGCGGGTGGTCAGGGCGATCTGGAGTTCCCTGGCCGTGATCTCGGCGTCTTCAAAGAAGAGTTCGTAGAAATCTCCCATGCGGTAGAAGAGCAGGGCATCGGGGTACTCGGACTTGATGTCCAGATACTGCTGCATCATGGGGGTAAGTTTCGGGGCCGACATGGGGGCCTCTAGTCGTTCAGGGCCAGGCGGAAGGTGATGGAGTGCCAGGCCTCGCAACGGGGGCAGTGGAAGAAGACGGCCTCCCGCTTGAGGCCGCAGCTCGAGCAGACGAATTTTTTGACCATGCGGGCCTTTTCCAGGAAGAATTCCAGCTGGACCTTGAAGGCGGCGCTGAGTTCCTGGAGCTCGGCGGACAGAAGGAGAAGTTCGAGCCTGGCAGGCCAGAAATCCGGATGGAGGATAAGTGTCTTTTCCAGCCAGGACCTGGCCTGCTCGTAGTCTTGACCGTGGATGAGCAGGAGGGATCCATAGTAGTAGAGGAGAAGATCCTGGGAGAGGCCCTCAATGACCGGAAGGAGCCGGGCAGTACACTCAGGCCGCATGGGTGGACCGTCTTCGGCCCCCTGGGCAGCGAATCCGAGGAGGCTTTCAAAGAGGACGAAACGCAGGCCTGGAGCTACCGAGGCGGTGGCCCGGCTCATCTGCTTGGCCGTTTCTCTCCAGTCGGACCGGGCGTAGGCGTCCTTGAGGCCTTCGATCCAGGCCTCGACGGATCCCGGATAAATCTGAAGGGCCCTCTTCAGAAGTTTGGCCCTGAGTGCTGTCTGGTCCGCTTCTCCGTGGACCATGGCCTGGCGGACGAGATAGTGGGCCTGGGCGATGCGGTCCTCAAGAAGGGACGCGTACTCGGCGGCGTTGGAGAAGTCGCCCGCCGTGGCCGAGAGCCTCAAGAGTTCGGCTAGGATGGCCGGATCGTCGCGTAGGGTCTTGCGGGCCTCGTCCAAGGCCTGTTGGGCTCGGTCCAGAAAACCTGCCCGCTTGTAGTCTCGGCCGAGTTCGAGCCAGGCCTTAGCCTTGAATCGTTCGTCGAGGCCGGAGCGGACGATGAGGGTGTTGCGGATCTGAATGGCCCGCTCCAGGTCGCCCTGGGACCGGAAGAGATTCCCCAAGGCCAGGTAGATCTCGACGGCGTCCGGATTGTTTCGGACGACCTGGCTGAGCTGGTCGATGGCCGCTCTGGTGTCCCTGAAGGAGGCTTCGTGGCCTAGCGGGGACCCGGATTCGGCGGAGGAACAATCAGACATCCGCCTGGACGGTCTGAAGATTTTGAACAGGGAAGGCATGGTCTGCGCCTGCCCGGAGTTGTCCGGACATGGGCCGGAGCGAACTCCGAAAACCCTATTTTGGAGTCCCGTTTTCGACGGGCTTGTATGCTTCGTTGCCGAGGGGCATGGTCCGCAGGGAGTTCAGTTCCTTGTCCAGGGCCTGGATCCGTTTTTCCAGAAGCTTGGCTTGGTTTGCCATGCGGATTTTGTCGGTCAGGAAATAGAGCAGGGACAGGACCGAGCCGACTACGAATCCCCCGAGGATCAGGAGGTAGAAGGGGATCTCCTGGCTGGTGAACTGATAGCTGAAGATCTGAAGCTTCAAGACCATGCCGTTGGTCAGCAGTTCGGTATTCTGAACGAAGAAGAGCATGGAGAAGAAGAAGATGAGGACTAGGCCGAGCACTTTGATATAGCGCATGTTGGACTCCTTGGTTGGACTGTTCCGGCTAGAGTTGGTCGAAATACGGTTTGAGTCGGGCGTATGTGGACCGGAGGTGCTCCGGGACTACCGAGGTTTCGGCCATGACGGCCATGAAGGAATTGTCGCCCACCCACCGGGGAACAATGTGGAAATGGAGGTGCTCCCTAATCCCGGCACCGGCGGCCTCCCCGATGTTCAGACCGATGTTCATTCCGGGGGGACGGTTGAAGGCCCGTTCGATGACGGCGACGCAGTCCTGCATGGTTTCCATCGTCTCATGCAGTTCCTCCCGGTTCAGGGCGGTGATGTTCTGGACGTGACGATAGGGCGTGACCATGAGATGACCGTTGTTGTAGGGAAATTTGTTCATGATCACGAAACAATGCCTGCGGCGAAGCAGAATCAGCCGGTCCTCGTCATCGCCGGTGTGCGCCGGAAGACAGAACACGCATTCGTCCGGCTTGGGGCCGAGAATGTAGTCGATGCGCCAGGGGGCCCAGAGGTTCTTCATGTTCGACTATCAGATTCAGGCGTTGCCGACAACGCCTCGGTTAGAGGATCTGGCTCAGAAATTTTTTGGTACGCGGGTGCTCGGGAGCGGTGAAGAAATGCTCGGGCGTGCCCTGCTCGACGATTTGGCCGGCGTCCATGAAGACCACCCTGTCGGCCACTTCCCGGGCAAAACCCATTTCATGGGTGACCACGACCATGGTCATGCCCTCTCGAGCCAGGTTGACCATGACGTCCAGGACCTCGCCGATCATCTCCGGGTCCAGGGCCGAGGTGGGTTCGTCGAAGAGCATGATCTTCGGATTCATGGCCAGGGCCCTGGCGATGGCCACCCGCTGTTGCTGACCTCCGGAGAGCTGGGCCGGGTAGGCGGCGGACTTGTCCTGGATGCCGACCTTGCGGAGCAGGTCCATGGCCGTGCGTTCGGCGAGATCGGCCGGAACTTTCTTCAATTTCCGGGGGGCCATGGTTAGATTCTGGAGCACGGTCTTGTGCGGGAAGAGATTGAAGTTCTGGAAGACCATGCCCAGTTCCATGCGGACCTTGTTGATGTCGCAGGTGCGCCCGGTGACCTCCTGGCCGTCGACGACGATGGTGCCCCTGTCGACCTCCTCCAGGCGGTTGATGGACCGCAGGAGGGTCGATTTTCCGGAGCCGCTGGGGCCGATGATGACCACCTTTTCCCGGGGTTCGATGGTCAGGGAGACGTTGTCCAGGGCCTTGAGCGGGCCGAAGAATTTGGAGACGTTTCTGATTTCGATGATGTTCTTAGCGCCGGTCATAGTAGTTGAGCCTGTGTTCCATCGCGCTGACGATCTTGGACAGAACGAGGGTGATGATGAGGTAGATCAGGGCGACCATGGTATAGGCTTCGAAATAGAAGAAGGTCTCCGAGGCGAATTCCCGGCCCCTGCGGAGAATGTCGGACACGGCCAGGATGGACACCAGGGAGCTGTCCTTGAGCAGGGCGATGAACTCGTTGCCCACCGGAGGAAGGATGGTTCGCCAGGCCTGGGGAAGGATGACAAGGAACATGGTCTGACGACGGGTGAAGCCCAGTGATCGGGCGGCCTCGGTCTGCCCCTTGTCAATGGATTCGATGCCCGCCCGGAAGACTTCGCCCATGTAGGCCCCGTAGCAGAATCCCATGGCCGTGACGGCGGCCACCAGCGGAGGCATGTTCTTCAGGAAGACAAAGACGACGTTGGAATCCGGAAGCTTGGAGAATATTTGGCCCAGGGCGAAGTAGATGTAGAAGAGCTGGACCAGAAGGGGTATGCCCCGGATGACCTCGACGTATGTGGATGCGACCAGGTTGACGGCCTTGTTCTTGGATATCCGGCCCAGGCCTGTGAAGAGGCCGAGGACCAAGGCCACCATGATGGAGAGAATGGTGACCTCGAATGTGACCAGCACTCCGTCGGGGATGAATTTTAGGACGCGCCAGTACGGGTCCGGCCGGTTCAGGCAGAGATAGACAACGAATCCGATGGCTCCGATGAGTGAAATCCACCAGGCGTTGAACAGACCCCGGTCCTTGTGGGAGGGGATCGCCGCCCCGTCCCCGACATCGATGGTCACTTTCTTGTCGGTCATGAACGGTGTCCTCCGGTCGGGACGGGCCCTGGAAGCGGGCCCGTCCCCTGCGGCCGTTCGGCTAGTTGGAGCCGAACCACTTCTTGAAGATCTCGTCGTATTCGCCGGAGGCCTTGATCTTGGCCAAGGAGGCGTTGATGACGGCCAGAGTGGCCGCGTCACCCTTTTGGACGGCAAAGCCCAGATACTCGGGGGTGTCGGATTCGACAAGGAAGGCCAAGTTCAGCGATTCCTTGTATTCGGGATTGGTCAGGGCATAGTCCGCGGCCACGGCGTCGTCACAGATGACGGCGTCGAGACGGCCGTTGGCCAGATCGGCAATGGCCAGACCGACCTCGTCGTAGCTCTTGGAATTGGAGTCGCCGACCAGTCGCTTGGAGGTGAAAAACCCGGTGGTCCCGATCTGCGCGCCGACCTTCTTGCCCTTCAGGTCGTCCTGGGTTTTGATGGCTGAGCCGTCCTTGACGACCACGCCCTGCTTGACCTCGAAATAGGGCTCGGAGAAGTCCATGGCCTTCTGACGTTCCTCGGTGATGGTCACGGACGAGGAGACGGCGTCATACTTCCCGGCGATGAGTCCGGCGAAGATGCCGTCCCAGGCGGTGTTCTTGATGACCGGGGTGAAACCGCCGGCCTTGGCCATGGCGTTGACCAGGTCCACGCTGAATCCGACGATGTTCTTGCTCTCGTCCACGAACTCCATGGGCGGCCAGGTGGCATCGGAGGCGAAGGTGATGGTCTTGTCAACGATTTTTTCGGCGACCTCGGCCACGTTCTTGTCGTACTCGGGCTGTACCTTGGCCTCTCCCTGTTCAATGGCCGTTTCAAGGGAGACGGCCAGGGCCGTCAGGGGGGCCAGGCAAAAGGCCAGGGCGACCAGGAAAAGGGTCATGGTCTGGAATCGGGTTCTCATTCCTCAGTCCTCCGTGTTGGGTTGTGTTGAAAATTTTCTTTACATTCAGCTTGTTGCGACGTTTTTTGGATGCGTCGCCCATCCGTGACAACAAGGAAAAGGCGATACAGCAAGCCCCAGGCGCGGTCAAGCCGGGGGCGCATCTCCCAGTGCCCCGTCCGAGGACCTTTCATGGTCTCTGGAGGCCGCGGCCAGGTCCTTGGCCAGGGCGAGTTGCTCCTCCCTGGTCTTGACCCGTTCGTCCAGGAGGGCGTCCTTAATTGCATTCATGATTCGCCCGAAGACCGGCCCCGGCCGGAGACCGAGATCCTTGAGGTCCTGACCCTTAACGTCGGTGGCAAGGCCCTGGAACCGGGTCAGATAGAGGGAGATGGCCTTGCGGGTGTCGTCCTTGCGGCTGCGGGCCATGATGAACAGAACGCCTTCCAGACTCATCTGTTCGAGCATTCGAACCAGCTCGCTCATGAGTCTTGGGCCTTGCTGCCAGTTGAAGATGCGGCCCACCACTTCTTTTACGGATTCACGAAGACCGAGGAAGTTCCGGGTCTGGCGGGTGGTGAAGTTCAGCCTGGCCGCCATGGCCCTGGTCTCGTCCTCGTCCATGCCCGAGCAGAGGCCTAAAAGATAGAGCAGCCAGATCTCGGGCCGTTGCTCCCGGTAGAGGAGACGGTACCAAGTGACGACTTCTGAGATTTCGGTCAAAATGGCCCGCCGGTTTTGGGTCAGCTGGAGCTTGGGATGGATGGCCTCCAGGAGCTGAAACTGGTTCATGCGGTCCAGACAGGCCAGGGGGTCCTTTTCCTCCAGAAGATGCTGGAATTCGTGAAGGATCCTGGCCCCGGACAGGCGGTGAAAGATGCCCAGGTCCATGGCGTTCTTGATCAGCCGTTCGGTCTGCTTGCCGATGGTGAAGCCGAACCGCTGCTCGAAGCGGATGGCCCGGATGATCCGGGTCGGGTCTTCGACGAAGCTCAGGGAGTGGAGGACGCGGATGGCCCGATTTTTCATGTCCTGCTGGCCGCCGAAAAAATCGACCAGGGTCCCGAGTCGGGCGGGGTTGAGATGCACGGCCAGGGCGTTGATGGTGAAGTCCCTCCGGAAGAGATCCATTTTGATGGACGAGAGCTCCACCGTGGGCAGGGCGGCCGGATATTCGTAGTACTCGAGCCGGGCCGTGGCTACGTCGATTTTGCGGCCGTCGTCCAGGATGACGACGGCGGTTTTGAATTTGATGTGGGGTCTGACCCGGCCGCCGATTTCGTCGGCCAAGCGGTGGGCGAAAACGATGCCGTCACTTTCGACCACGAGGTCGATGTCGGTGTTGGGCAGGCCCAGGAGAATGTCCCGGACGAACCCGCCGACGCAGAATAGTTCGCAGCCCATGGACTCGGCGATGCGTCCGGCCCTGATCAGGAGGTCGTGAATGTCCCGGGGCAATCTGTCCTGCATGAGCCGGGTGACGTTTCGTTCCTGCTGCCGGCCCGGAATGAGGGACTCCGGAAATCTCGACGGTTCCTTGACCAGGATGTTGATGAGGTCGGTTCGGGTCAGGACACCGGCCAGACGGCCGTCCTCGATCACCGGGACAAGACGCTGGCGCTGGCCGAGGATGATTTCCATGACCCGGTACAGGTCGTCCTCGGGAGTCACCGAGGCCACGTCCCGAAGCATGTACTCCCGGATCTGGATCGGACCAAGGCCGTGGGCCACGGCCTTTTCGGCTACCTGATGTTCGAGGATGCCAACACAATGTTCAGTGCCCGGATCGACCACGGGCACGGCCTTGAGTCCGAAGCGGGTCATGGTTTCGGCGGCCTGCTGGAGGGTTCTGGTCTTGTCCACGGAGACCACGGGGGCCGACATGAGGGTCTTGACCTCCAGCTGCGGATTGCTCAGAGAGTAGAGAAGTCCGAAGAGCTCGTCCTTGACCTGGGACAGGGTCCGATCCTTGATGGAGGCCGAAGCGGCAAAGGCGTGGCCCCCGCCGCCCAGGGAAGAGCAGATTTGGCCCACGTCGAACTCTGGGTTCCGGCTGCGGGCCACCACCTGGATGCGGTCCTGCATGCGGCCCAGGGCGAAGAGGACCCGGATATTTTCCATGTCCAGAAGTTTGTGGGCCAACAGGGCGAAATCCCCAACGTAGCGGTCGAGGGTGACCTCGGCGATGATGACGTCCACCCCGTTGATGCGGTGGGTGACGGCCGAGTCCAGCAGATCGTTCAGGATGGAGATCTGCTCCGCGTTCAAGTCCCGGTTGACCATGTCCGAGACCATGTTCAGGTCCATGCCCTGGTCCGAAAGCCAGGCCGCGGCCATGAACTCGTGGCTGGTGGTGGACGTGAAGGTGAAACAGCCCGTATCCTCGTAGATGCCCAGGGCCAGGATCGTGGCCTCGTCCGGGGTCAGGCTCAGGTTCCGTTCGCGGATGTGTTCGACCATGATGGTCGTGGTCGAGCCCCAGGGCCGGACATCGGCGAAATCGGCCGGAAGGTCCTCGTCCGATTCGGGGTGATGGTCGTAGACGTGGATCGTCAGTCCATGATTGTCCAGTGCCTGGGCCATGTGGACCACCCGGGAGCGCTGGCGGGTATCGACCACGACCAATGTCCGGACCGTGGTCTGGTCCACGTCCTTGGCGGCCTTGAAGTTGAAGAGATACGTGGCGCTCTGGATGAAGAAATTTTTGAGATTCTTCTCCTGGCTTCCGGGGAAGACCAGGACGGCTTCGGGATAGAGCTTTCCGGCAGCGATCATGGACGCCAGGGCGTCGAAGTCGGCGTTGACGTGGGCCGTGATGACCGTAGGGGCAGGGATCCGGGCTGGGCCATTCATCGGTGACGGGCCCCGGACCGGGGATGGAATCGTTGGTGCATATCGAAGATCCTGCGTCTCTGTACCTGGGTGTAGATCTCAGTGGCGTTGATGTCGGTGTGGCCGAGCAGGGTCTGCAC
>RZZR01000086.1 GCA_009929795.1 Deltaproteobacteria bacterium
AACCGCGAGACATCGGCCCATCCCCTGGAGGTCTATCGTTTTTTACGGGACGAGGGCGTGCGTTTCATCCAGTTCATCCCCATTGTCGAGCGCGAACTCGGCCCCCGGGGCAAGGGCCTGGGGCTGTCCCTGGCCGCACCAGAGGACGAGACCCAAGCCGTGACCCCCTGGAGCGTTGAGCCCGGGGCCTATGGCCGATTTCTGGCCGACATCTTCGGGGAATGGGTGCGAAACGACGTGGGCCGGGTCTTTGTCATGAATTTCGAGTGGGCCCTGGGGGCATGGGCCGGTGCCGGGCCCGGGGTCTGCCATCTCGCCCCCACCTGCGGCCGCAATCTCATCCTGGAGCACACAGGCGACGTCTACTCCTGCGATCACTTCATGTATCCCGACTATCGGCTGGGCAACATTCTGAAAGACAACCTGGCGGACATGGTGGACTCGGTGGCTCAGACGGGCTTTGGCCAGGCCAAGGAAGGCGCTCTGCCGGCCAAGTGCCGGGCCTGCGAGTACCTGTTCGCCTGTCGTGGCGGCTGTCCCAAGCACCGCTTCGGCCGGACTCCCGACGGCGAACGGGGCCTGAATTATCTCTGCCCGGGATATCGGGTTTTCTACCAGACCGTGGCCCCGGCCATGGAACGTATGGTGGATTTCCTGCGCCGAGGCCTGTCAGTGGCCAAGGTCATGGAGGAAAAGGACGTCGTCAGGGCTGTCGACAGGCTTGACGATGTATAGGCCATGATCCTCAGCTTTTTTTTGAATACGGCTGTAATGGGTCGAGATGGTGTCCCGACCGGAGGCCCTCTTTTTGTTGCATTCTTGACAGACCGGGCAGATTGATCCACCCAGAGTCCTCGCGACGGAAGGAGGAAATGCCATGGAGATCATCGACCTGGGCCTGATCGGCTACGCCGAGGCCAGGGCCGTCCAACTGGCCAGGCTGCCCCAGGTCGCCGCCGGAGGGGAGGGCGCGGTCTATTTGCTCGAGCATCCGCCGGTCATCACCCTGGGTCGCCACGGGGGCCGGGAGAACCTGCTCATGGACGAGGCCCGTCTCAGAACCATGGGAATCGAGCTGGTTCAGGCCGAGCGGGGCGGAAACATCACCTGCCATTTTCCGGGTCAACTAGTGGCCTACCCGGTCCTGAAGATCGTCTCGCGTCGGGGCGGGGTGGCCAAGTTCTTTTTCGATCTCGAAGAGGTCGTCATCCAGACCCTGGCCCGGTTCGGTCTGGCCGGGGAGCGCGTCACTGGGCGGCCGGGGGTCTGGATCGGGCCCCGCAAGATCGCCTCCATCGGCATCGGCATGCGGCGCTGGACCTCCTATCACGGACTAGCCCTGAACATCGGATCCGACCTGTCCCTTTTTCGGCTCATCACCCCATGCGGACTGACAGGGGTTCAGCCGACGTCGATCCATCTGGAACTGGGCTCCGATACCATATCCATGCAGGAGGTCAAAGATGTCTGCGCCGACCGTTTCCGAGCCCTATTTGAGAATTCCGCCCTGGTTGCGGGTTAGTCTACCGAGGACTCCTGCCTACTCGGGAACCGGGCGACTCCTGGCCGATCTGGGGCTGCACACGGTCTGCAGCCACGCCAAATGTCCCAATATTTTCGAGTGCTATGCCAAGAGGACGGCTACCTTCCTCATCCTCGGGTCGGTCTGTACTCGCAACTGCGCATTTTGCAACATCGCCCATGGTCCGGTGGAGCCCCCGGACCCAGACGAACCGAGGCGGGTGGCCGAGGCAGCCAAACGACTCGGGCTGCGCTACGTGGTGGTCACATCGGTCACCCGGGACGACCTGTCCGACGGCGGGGCCGGTCATTTTGCCGAAACGATTCGGATGCTCCGGGACGGCGGTCCGGGTGAAAGTCAGAGGCCACGGGTAGAGGTGCTCATCCCTGACTTTCAGGGCTCGACCGAGGCCCTGGCCACGGTTCTGGAGGCTGAGTCGGACGTGATCAACCACAACGTGGAGACCCCACCGGCCTTGTATCGGCGGATCAGGCCTCAGGCCGACTACGGACAGAGCCTGGAATTGTTGCGGCGGGTCGTCAAGGCTGGCGGTCTGGCCAAGAGTGGGCTGATGGTCGGGCTTGGAGAGAACGACGAGCAGGTGCGGTCGGTACTGGAGGATCTGGCCGGAGTGGGATGCCGGATTGCCACGGTGGGCCAGTATATGCGGCCGAGCAGGTTTCACCCGCCTGTGGCTCGCTATGTTCATCCGGATACGTTCGAGCTCTACGCCGAGTGGGGACGGGCGGCTGGAATCGAGTACGTGTTCAGCGCGCCTCTGGTCCGGAGCAGCTACAGTGCCGGAGTCGTCTTTGAGAGAATGCGGGGAGAAAGCTAGGTTCGTTCATTCCCCGGCATTCAATGAAGCAGGGGGCCAAAGGCGTTTAAATCGTGGCCGAACTCGTCCCAGAGATCGTCGAAGAGGACCGGAATCCGCCGGGAGAACTCGGCCAGAAGCGGGAGCATGATTTGGCGCATCTGGGGGTGTGAGGCCTTGGCGCAGCGCAGGCGGAAGATGTGCCGCCACTCCCTGAGATTGGCCGTGATCACGATTTCGGTCTTCAGGCTGTTGGGCAGGACGCTTCTCGCCTCCTGGGCCGTGGCACCGGCGTCGACCAGGGCCAGATAGGCCTGTTCGGCGGTCTGCATGGCCTCCATCCAGAGACGGAAGGCCTCGGATTCCGGATTCCAGAAGAAGGGTCGGATGACGGTGATTTCCCGGCCGAATCGATCCTGGGCGTAGTTGGCGTACCGGGTGCTCTCCTGGCTGAAGGAGGCCAGTCGATGGCGGACCAGTTCGTGGCTCACACCCCGGTCGCAGGTGATACGGACCGTGGCCGTGGCATGTTCGATAACGCTTTCATGCCCCATGTGGACGATGCGTTTGACGAGATTTTCGGCCGACCCTGGGCCGATCTTGTCCTCGGATTTGTAGCAGATCCTGGCGGCCTTTTCGATGTGGGCCAGGATGAGGTCTCCGGCAGGCAGCAGTACGATTTCGAAACCGGGCTCAACGATGTTCATCGTCGTCTCCAAAAGGCAGGTTCAAGGATGAGGCCAATGGCTCGCGCATGTGGCGATAGGCCAGGGGCGTGGCCATCCGCCCCCGAGAGGTCCGTTTCAGAAATCCGCATTGGATCAGATAGGGTTCGTAGATCTCCTCGATGGTCCTGACCTCTTCGGAGCAGGCCACTGCAATGGTCTTTACTCCCACGGGGCCTCCCCCGTAGTTGCGGATGATGCAGGAAAGGATCTTGCGGTCCATCATGTCCAGTCCGTGAAGGTCCACGTCCATGGTGTCCAGGGCCTTTGCGGCGATTTTTCCGTCGATGGACGGCTGACCGGCTACCAGGGCGAAGTCTCGGACCCGGCGCAGGAGCCGGTTGGCGATGCGCGGGGTGCCCCGGGCGCGGCGGCCTATTTCCATGGCCCCGTCCATGGTGATGGTCGTATCCAGAATGCGGGCCGCCCGAAGGACAATATTTGCCAACTGTTCCGGGGCGTAGAACTCTAGACGGCAGATGACCCCAAACCGGTCCCGTAGGGGAGATGTCAGAAGCCCGATGCGGGTGGTGGCCCCGACCAGGGTGAAAGGCTCCAGGTCGATCTTGACTGTCCTGGCCCCGGGGCCCTGGCCGATGATCAGGTCCAGCTTGAAGTCTTCCATGCCCGGGTAGAGGATTTCCTCGACATGGGCCGGCATGCGGTGGATCTCGTCGATGAACAGGATGTCGTTGCGGCGCAGGTTGGTCAGGATGGCGGCCAGGTCGCCGCTTCTCTCCAGGACCGGTCCCGACGTGGAGACCATGTTCACCCCGAGCTCCCCGGCCATGATCTGGGCCAGGGTGGTCTTGCCCAGGCCCGGGTTCCCGTAGAGGAGACAGTGGTCGAGGTGCTGGCCACGCTCCAGGGCGGCCCGGATGTAGACCCCGAGGTTGGCCCGGACATCGTTCTGGCCAATAAATTCGTCCAGACTCCGGGGTCTGATGGTGTCGTCGGCGGGCTGGGTCATGATCCTGCTCGGGACAGGGTTTTCAGCGCATGACGGAGGGCCGCGGCCACGTCCAGATCGGGTTCTGCGTCAAGGATGGCCCGGACCGTCGGAGCGGCCTCAGCCTGGGAGTACCCCAGGGAGATGAGGGCGCTGACGGTGTCGGACAGAACGCCGCCATGGCTTTCCGTTCGTTGCCCGGACTCATGGTCCGGATTCAGGAAGGGCTGAAGCCGATCCCGCAGATCGAGGATGATGCGGCGGGCCGACTTGGCCCCGATGCCGGGGACCTTGGTCAGACTGTGTGTGTCTTCCCGGGCGGCCAGTTCGGCCAGTTCCGAGGGCCGGAAATGGGCCAGCATGGCCAGGGCCGTGCGAGGCCCCAGTTTGGGGACGCCCAGAAGGATGGAAAAGGCCCGGCGCTCCTCCCAGGAGGCGAAGCCGTAGAGGTCAAGGGAGTCTTCTCGGACAACGGTCTGGGTGAAGAAGGCGACTTCCTGCCCGGAGTCGGGCAGGCGGAGGCGTTCGGTTTCGGTCAGGAAAATCTCGTAGCCGACCCCGCCGCCAGTGAGGACCACGCAGGATCGCTCAGTGGTTTCGACCAGAGTTCCGCGGACCAGGGCGATCATGATCCGGACCTCTCGGCCAGGCGCCTGAAGCGCCTCTGATTCAGGTGGCAGATGGCCACGGCCAGGGCGTCACTGGCATCGGAGGGCCAGGCAGGAGCGCATCCGAGGATGCGGCCAACCATGAAGGCCACCTGAGATTTGTCGGCTTTTCCGGCTCCGACCACAGATTTCTTGATCACCGTGGCATCGTAGCTGGAAACCGACAGACCGGCAAGGCCGCAGGCCACCAGAGCCGCCCCCCGGGCTTGGCCGAGCTTCAGGGCCGAGGAGGGGTTGCGAGCCAGGAAGACGTTTTCCATGGCCGCCTCTTCAGGGGCGTGGGTACGGATGAGTTCCTGCAACCGGGCGAAGATGGCCGACAGGCGATCGGCCAGGGGCATGTCGACTTTGGGCCGTATTGTGCCGACATCCACGAGCTGGGCCTGGCCCGAGGATTCCCGGATCAGGCCGAAGCCCGTGCATCGGGAACCAGGGTCGATGCCCAAAACGAGGATGTCGGCCGGCATGGAGACGATGCGGATCAGCTAGCCTTCAAGCTCGGCCAGCAGATCCTCGGGAAGGTCGAAGTTGGCGTAGACGTTCTGGACGTCATCGTTGTCTTCCAAGGCGTCGCAGAGCTTCAAGAGCTTCTCGCCGGTGGAGTGGTCCACGGCTACGGTGGTCTGGGGAATCATCGTCAGCTCGGCGCTCTCGTAGACGAGTCCAGCCTGGTCGAAGGCCTCGCGGGCAGCCTGGAAGTTCTCGGGCACGGTACGGACCTGCCAGACGGAGCCTTCATCGACGATATCCTCGGCTCCGGCCTCCAGACCAATCTCCATGAGCTGGTCCTCGGAGAACTTGTCTTTGTCGAATTCGAGCACCCCCCGATTGTCAAACATCCAGGCAACGCATCCGGCCGCGCCCATGGAGCCGCCGTTCTTGGTCAGGATGTGACGGACCTCGGCCACGGTCCGGTTCTTGTTGTCGGTGGCGGCGTTAACGAGGATGGCCACGCCTCCTGGCCCGTAACCCTCGTACATGATCTCGTCGATGGCATCGGCGGCGATCTCGCCGGTGCCTTTTTTGATGGCCGTCTCGATCTTGTCTTTGGGCAGATTGACGACCTTGGCGGCCTCGACGGCTGCCCGGAGCCGGTTGTTGGCTGTGGGATCCCCGCCGCCAGCCCTGGCGGCAAGCATGATTTCCTTGGTAACCTTGGTAAAGATCTTGCCCCGCTTGGCGTCCTGACGTCCTTTGCGGTGCTGGATATTGTGCCATTTGCTATGTCCGGCCATTGCGCTTCCCTCCGATGCGGTTTGTCGGACGGGCCGTCAGAGATCAGTTTCCCGGCGGCCCTTCGTTGGGTTTCTGTTTACGCCCCCGGCCGACGAGGAAGATTTCCTTGCTCTCGGACCTGGAGCTTTTGGGCTTGAATGTCTTGACCTGGGTAAATTCCTGTCTCAAAATCATCGTGAATCCTTGGACGTCGGGGCCGAAGAATATCTTGACCGCGAAATTCCCGCCTGGCCTCAAGACCAGTCGGGCCAGACCCAGAGCCTCCTCAGCCAGATAATGGGATTTGGCCTGATCAGCGTGTTTGATGCCGGTGGTCTTGGGGGCCATATCGCTCAGTACGAGGTCGAAGGGGCTCCATTCCCGGAGCAGGGTCTCGAACCCCGGAGAACGTTCAAAGACATCCTCCTGAAGAAACGTGGCCTGGCCGGGCAGGGCCACGGGCAGGGGATTGAGATCTACGGCCAGGACCCGCCCCGAAGGGCCGACCTTTTCCGCGGCGTACATGGTCCACGAGCCCGGACAGGCTCCGAGGTCCAGAACCTTCAGCCCCGGGCCCAAAAGGCCAAAGGCCCGGTCCATCTCCTTAAGCTTGTAGACCGATCGAGCCGGGTAATTGTCCTGCTTGGCCTTGAGGAAATAGTGGTCGCGGTATTTTTTCATCTTCGTCAGTCGTTGTTCAACGCGAACGGAGCATCATGCCAGCCAAGCCCATACGTGTAAAGATCAGGACAGAGCAGGGTCAGACCAAGTCGCTGGCCTCCGGCACAGGGGCTTTTACCACCCCGACCGGCGCCGGGCCGGACCTTTTTTTGGGCCTGGGTCCTGATCCGGCGGCCGCGGCCTTGTTGACAGGACCGGGACCGGTCCGCTTTGTGGAATGCCCTGAGTTCGAGAGTCAGATGGACCCAAAGTGGCGTCACATGGTGCCCGGAGACTGGAAACGAATCGATCCCGAAGACCTGGACGCGAATCTGGTCGGGACGAGCACGGTGCGAATTTTTCGACAGAACGCATCGCTTTTCCCATCCTTCTGGGGGCCGATCCTGGCCCGGACGACCTTGTGGGCTGCCGGGATCGGACCGAGGCAGGGCGGGGCCAAGCGGGTTCTTTTCGCTCACGGCCCTGGGGCCTTGATGGTTTTAGAGATCAGCAGGGCCTTCAGCAGAGCTGGATTCGAGGTACGATCCCTGGCCGAGAACGTCGGGCCGGAGGATCTCGTTCTGGCTCTGCGGGACGGCTGCCCCGATCTGTTCTTCAGCCTCAATTTCCAGGGCCTGGACCGGTTCGGGCTGAATCTTCACCTGCTTCGGGAAGCTGGTGTCGTTCCGGTCACCTGGTGCGTGGACAATCCCTTTCATCTGCTTTCGGGCCTGGAGACAGCGTTCTGGCGGGACATGATCGTCTTGACCACGGACGCGTGGGCCGTGGATTTGCTCCGGAATCTGGGTACTCGGGCCCACTTTCTACCCCTGGCCGCGGACAGTGACGTGTTTGTCTGCCAAGATCTGGACCGGCCCCCGGTCTGGGATTCGGTGTTCGTCGGCCGAAGCGCTTTTCCCAACCGAGACCGATTTTTCTCCGGACTCGATGTGCCCAAGGCTTTGTTGCCTGAGGCCAAGGCCCTCATGGCCTCCGGCGGACGTCCGGATTTTTCCTGGTGGCTTGAGCGACTGGGGCCCCAGTCGCTCTGGCCGGGCCGGGAGGTCCGCCGGGCCGGTCTGGGAGCGGAGATCTGTTCGCTTGGTTGGCGGTCGGCCGTGCTGGAGGCCGTGGCCGGAGCTGTGGGCCTCAAGGTCGTGGGTGACGAGGGCTGGAAGGAATTGCTTGGCTCCGAGGTCACGATTTTGCCTCCGGTGGACTACTACCACGGCCTGCGGGACATCTATCGCCTTTCGGCCGTGACCCTGACCACCACCAGCCTGCTTTTACCCGGAGCCCTGACCCAGCGCCACTTCGACGTCTGGGTCGCTGGCGGGTGTCTGCTTACGGACCGGATTCCGGGGCTGGATCTCTTCCCCAGACACCTGACTGATCCGGTTTCCTTTTCGACGCCCGACGAGGCGGCCTCATTGGCCCGGAAATTGGTCCGCGATCCACGGCGTCGGGGCGAGATCACCGCGGCCTGGCGGGAAACGATCCTTTATGGTCACACATACGATCACCGGGTGGCGACCATCTTGGAATTGGCCTCGGAAATTTGATCGAGAAACCCGGCCAGGGTTCCTACCAGGGTCCGTTCCTGTCCTCTCCACCAATGGCAGGCTGGATGACGGAAGAACCTGACTCTGGGCAGGACGTCTCGGAATCTTCGTTCGTACCGGGCCCGGCCTCTGGGACAGTCCAGCCGGAGTAGGGTGTCTTGCCGACCGTAGCAGCACAGAGAGGGTCCGTGGAAGCCGAGAGGACCATCCACAGTTCCGGTCAGAAAGTATTGAACCATGCAACGCAAGGTCTTGGCTCGGGCAAAGGCCAGGGTTCCGAAGTGGGCCCGGGATGAGTCCACGCCCGGAAACAGGGCCACGGCCAGGGCGTGGGCCCATCCAGGCAGGTCCAGGAGGTGCCGGACGGTTCCCTGGCGACGGCAGAGACTCAGGGCCTCGGACGGCGAGCAGATGTGGCGAAGGGACAGGACAGCGTTGACGAAGACCAGCCCCTGGAACAGACCCGGTCTGCGCGAGGCGGTGAACAGGACAGGAAGGGCGGCGAAACAGGCTCCCAGGGCCACCAGGGGGCCGGTGCCATCGCGGCAGGCCAGATGTTCGGCCGCTGTCAGGGTGTCCTGGCGGGCGCTTTTCAGATCGAAGAACCCAGGGGTGCGGCGATGACCTCGATAACCAAGGGAGGCCAGATGCCATCCCCTGTCCAGCAGGGGAGCGAAGAAGGCGAAATTCTGGAGGGGGTCTCCGCCCAAAAGTGGCGGGACGAAAATCGTACCTCGGAAAGGCCGGAGTCCTCGCTCTTCGGCCGGGGTCAGGATGGACAGGGGGATCGGATGTCCGTCTTCGGCCCGCACCTGAATTCGATTCAGGCGTCCGAATTCCGGACGGATCCGGTGGGCATTCCTTGCGCCACGTCCGGCCATGATTTCCTCATGAGCAGGCCAGCAGGGCCGTGCGGGCCAGACCTTCCAGCTCGTCACTGACAGCTAGGGCCTCGTCGAGATTCTTTCCCCAGACCGCTAGTCCGTGCCGGGTCATGAACACGGCCTGGTGTTGTTCGACCTCCAAAGCCACGGCTTGAGCAAGTTCAATGGTCCCAGGCTCCATGGCGGGGACAAAGGCCAGATCGGCCAGGGCCCGTCGGGCCTCGTAGAGGTTCAGCCGTTCAAGAGGAGCATCAGCCCGGGCCCGGCAGGCCAGGAGATGCGGCGGATGGGTGTGGAGCACGGCCAGGGCCTCGGGTTGACGGCGGTAGATTTCCATGTGCATGGTCGATTCCGTCGAGGCGGGAGGCCCTTGCAGGCGGGTGCCGGATTCGATGTCCATGAGGCAGAGGTCTCCGGACCGGAGCCGGCCCTTGTCCGTGCCCGAGGCCGTGACGGTCATGATCTGTCCGTGGCGGACGCTGATGTTGCCGCTTCGACCGCTGACCAGCCCCCGTTCCCGGGCCAGGCGCCCGGTTTCAATAATGTTTGTTTCCACGTCCAGGGCCGAGTGGGCCAGACTTTGGACCGACGACAGTGAACGGCCGTTGGATTTGATGTCGATGACGGGTGTGCCGTCCATGGCCTCCAAGGGCCAGACCCGTATTCGGTTTCCATCGATTTCCAGGACCCGGACCGGATGGAGTCCAACGGGATTGGGGCGGTCCGGGGACCGAGTGGTGAAGACCCCGCGGATGGGCCGGTCCTGATTTCCCTGGGGATGGCATTGAAGTGTGGAGCGGTCGCCCATGTGAAACCAGGTCAGGACGAGGATGTCCTGTCCTCTATCCATACGGAAGAGAGCCTCGACATAGGCGGGCTCGATTTCGATCCACGATTCCGGGCATTCGGGCGATCCCCAGAAGGGACAGGAGGCCCGGTCAGTCAGCGGCGAGCGGACCCGCCCGATGATATTCAAAGAGGCATTCATCATTTTTTCCTGTCTATCGCTTCGAGAAATGGTCGAAACCGCCGTGATCGAGAGCTCGGCCGTTCAGGGTCAGTTTTTTGCCGGTCCGGACTTGGCCGATTATGGAGGCCCGGTCTGGAAGGGCCTGCTCCAGGGTCGCTCGGTCCGAAGGTCCCACCGTGCCGACCAGGGCATAGTCCTCGCCGCCGAGCACGGCCAGCTCCAAGGGGTCGAGGCCCAGAAGTCCGGCCAGGGTTAGAACCTCGGCATGGAGCCTGGAAGGGTCCATTTCCAGGTCGACTCCTAGGTCGGGGCCGACGAGGCGGGGCAGGTCCCGCAAG
>RZZR01000087.1 GCA_009929795.1 Deltaproteobacteria bacterium
CAGGCCCCTGGACAGTCCATTGCCCTGGGATCATCTGCACTGCGGTGTGAGCCGGAGATTCCTCGACATCGAGCGGCAAAGGGCTCTGCAGGGAGCGACCACCCTGGACTGTCGATACAACTCCTGCCGACAATGCGGGGCCTGTCCTTCGGAAACGGCGAAAATTCCCAGGGATCAAGCGCCCTCGGGAATCGTCATGCCCCGGGTCAACAGGACCTCGTTTCGCCGCGACGCCCCCATGACTCATTCGAACACGACCCGCCGAGATCTTTCGGCCAAGGCCTGTCACCATCGAATTTGGCATCGAAAAACGGGGCTTTGTTCCTATCTCAGCCAACTGGAGCTGCAGCGGGTGCTGGAGCGGGCAATGCGCCGGGCCGATTTGCCTCTGAGCTTCAGTCAGGGATACAGCCCCTCGCCGTGCATGTCCTTCGGCTGGGCACTGCCGGTCGGTGTTGAGAGTCGGGAGGAATGGTTCAATGCGTTTTTTCGGGAAGAGGTGGAGCCGGGCCGGGTGGCTGAATCATTGAGAGGGCAGATGCCCGAGGGGCTCGAGGTGACCAGGATCGAACGTCTGGGTCCGGGCAAGAGGCAGTCCAGGACCTTGGCCGAGGACTTCAGCTTGACGGTTCATGCCGGATCCCTCCGGGGCAAACCCTTGACCAGGATCTGGGACGAGTTTCTTCACGCTTCGTCCTGGGTCGTCGAGGTGACGGGCAAAAAGGGAAAGATCAGGGAGGCGGATATGAAGCCCTTTGTCTTGGAGGTTCTCTATTTTGAGCCTTCAAGCGTGTCCTTGCTCCTGGACTGGCGGGAAGGCTATGTCAATCCTTTGCGGCTTGTTTCGGCGGTCTGTCCGGACCTCGAACCCCAGGATTTTGTCTTGGTCAAGGAGCGCCAGTGGATGGATGAGAATCTCAAGTGGCGGCTGGAGTCCATGGGCGGGCGTTCCGGTACGGTTTCTAGCGGCGCTTTGAAAAATTTCATGGAGGAAAAGGGATGAAGGATGCTGATCAAGCCTTGCAGGACGTTCTGGAAGTGTTCCAGTTCGAGTATTGGTTGAGGTTCTATTTTCTTCTGGAGGAGGGAGGCGACTTCTTCATCAGGCTTGACGAGAAGACGATCGAGCGCATGGCCCTAGAGTATCCTCACTTGGTCGAATTTGCCAGGCGACTCAACGAGACCCATCTGACTCCAGAGATCTCGAGGAAACTCGTCGGGGAGCATCTTTTTAAGCATTATGAGGGACAGCGCTACAAGCCGGGGCTCACGGAGTCCGTTCTGGACGGAAGAGAGTTTAATCAGGAAATGTATCTCTTTAACATGTGGGCCAATCTTCATGAGCGACAACTGGACGAGCATTTGTTCCCGTTCGAACGATGGGAAACGATGTTCAACGAGTGGAAGGCGTCGGAGAGCGGGGCGAAGGTTCTGGACGCGGCCAGAATGCAGGGCGCGTCAGGGCAGTCCGGTCGAAGCTGAAGTTTTGGAATAGACCCGGAACAGAGACCGCGGCCCCTGTTCCGGAACGGTTCGGTTCAGAAGGGAGGCTCGTCCATGGCGCTGGCCTCGGACGGGAAGGCCGGCCCCATGTCGTCGGGGTAGTCGTTCCGGCCCGAAGACTGGACCGCAGGTTTGGGCCGGGAAGGAGCCTGTGTATAGCCACCGGCTTGTTCTCCGGCCTTGGAGTCCAAGAACTGGACGCGCTGGGCGACGATCTCCGTCATGTATCTTTTTTGGCCCTGCTGGTCGTCCCAGCTCCTGGTTTGGAGCTTGCCTTCCACCAGAACCAGGCGGCCCTTGCCGAGATAGTTGGCGCAAGTTTCGGCCTGACGGCCGAAGATCACTACCCTGTGCCACTCCGTTCTCTCAACCTTGTTTCCGGTCTTGCTGTCGGTATATCCCTCGTCGGTGGCCACGGACATGTTGGTCACCGGCTGGCCGCCGGTCGTGTATTTCAATTCGAGATCCTGACCGATGCGTCCGACGAGAATGACCTTGTTCATGCTTCCTGCCATTTTATACCTCCCAGTTTGAAATTGTTCGTCAATTTCGGGGCATGTCCGCCTCGAGCAGGTCGATGGCGTCTTCGAGACGGTCGCTGTAGGCGTTGGCCTCTCCGGCCTTCCAGTCGGCCAGATTCTTTTCCAAGCCGTCCCGCAGGACGGCGATTTTTGGAAAGTGTTCGTCCATGGCCAGCCGGGCCTCCGTTGGAAGATCGTCGGAGAAGAGGTGAAGGTCGCCCAGGGAGCGAACGAGTTCCAGAACACCTCGGATTTTCGTGGCCGGTAAGGGGCTTCCTGGCGGAAAGGCGAGTTCGAACAGCTTGGGCCACGCTCGGCGAACGTCGTCTTCGCTGTATGTGGTGGCCATGACCCTTATCTGCAACATCCTGCCCATGCGACTATCCTCGGAGCCCGTTGGTTTCGGATTCGCCGGCCAAGCCGGGTCTCCGGTGGAAGGGCCTTCAAAGAAAAGACTTTGAACGCGGCCGTTTCGTTCAGTTTCTTTCCTCCCATTCGCTTTGGACCCTGGCCACGACATCCTCGACTTGGCGCAGTTGGTCTTCGGGACAGATGCCGATCAAAGGTTGTCCGGCGTCCTGGGTCCCGGCGGGGTCAAAGAAGACCATATAAACGATGCCCTCAGGGCCTTGATACGGGATCTGGGTCTCGCGCTTCATCCTGGAGAGGATGAAGAGGTCCTCGCCGGTTTTTACCCGCACGGATCGGCATCCCTTGGCCCGAATTTTGGTGTCCACTTCGGGAATGAAATAGTAGATTCCCTTTTCCGGTGCGGCGAAGACGTGAAGTGCTTCGCGAAGAAGAATTTTCAGGACCTCTTCCCGGGTCAGATAATGCCTGATGGTCAGCAGGGGAGTCCCGGCGGTGACGAAGTCGCCATTTTCGATTTCCGAGAAGGAAATGAGCTCGCCCTTGCGTGGGGCGCGGACGATTTTTTTGTTTCGTTCCCGCTCAAGAACGGCCAGCGGCGTTCCCGGGATTTCCTCCCAGATTCCAGAAGGGCCTGTCACACGGTCGCCGGGTTTGACGGCCTCGAAGCTGACGGTTCCGCAATGGGGGGCACGGACCACGATCTCCTCGTAGGGTTCGTTTTTGATCCGGTCCAACAGATGGGAGATGTCGAGCACGTTGCTTCCTATCGGTAGTAGAGGTTCCGGCCGCCCATGGTTTGCAGCGCCTGATGGAGGTTGTTCCGGATTTCACGGCGGTCCCAGATGCCCTGGATGTGCCCTCTGGATAGGGCCCGGTAGGCCTTGTGGTAGTCTGGAGGAATGTCCATGCTCGTGGTTTCCTTGATGACTCCCGGTCCGGCGAAGCCGATGTTGGATGAGCGGATGGCGAACTGGTACGGCGAACAACCCAGAAAACTGGCCACTGGACCAGCGTAGGAATTCGTGTCGTAGAGCACGAGGTAGAGCCCGCCCGACTCCATGTACCGGCGGACGGCCAGGGTGCAACGGGGCATCTGGATGACGCCGTTGGTTCCTTCCTGGATTCTGATGCCGGCCGTGCCGTGGACGTAGGCAATGAAGGGCAGATGCCTTCGGCGGGCCTGGTCGATGGCCCGGATGAATTTTTCCCCCTCGGCGGCACCGACGCTTCCCCCCCGGAAAGGGGCCATGAGCATAGCCACATAGAGGGTCAGGCCGTTGACCCTGGCCTCGAACGTCATGCAGCCGCTTTTGTGCCCGGTTTTTTTCTTGGCCTGATCGAGTTTGATGTCCAGACCCTCATAGTCAAGAGGATTGGCCGATTCGATCAGGGCGTTGAATTCATAGATGGAGCCAGGGTCGAAGACGTTGTAGAGGTACCACTGATATTCCATGGGAAAATGGTGGCCGCAGCAGTTGCAGACCCCGGCCCATTCACCAAAAAGATCCGGGGCCCATTGGTCCTGGCAGCCGTGAGCATGGGCGTTGGGACAGCTTACGGCCCGGTCTTCTTTGGCCTGGGGACTGACGTATTCCCAGCCGTCTTCATTGCCGCAGGTCCCGTCCTTCCAACAGGACAGGGAGGTCAGTTCGTTTCCCTGGTCCTCCTGCTTGCGGCCAGGCAGGATCTTTCTCAGACCCTCCCAATACTTTCTCGAGCGGTCGACGACGAGATGGACCTCGGCCTGGACCTCCTCGGCCAATTGACTGATCTTTCGCTGGTGCTTGCGAAGGACATCGTAGCGGAAGAACGAATAGAGGCCCCAGGCAGTGTCGTAGCAGACATCGTAACATCGAAGCCATTTGGATCGACGATCGAGAAATGCCTGCTGGGCCATGGCCCGAAATTTTTTGTACCTTCGCCATACCAGACGATCTTTGGCCGCGGAATTGAGAATCCATCGGATGTAGAGTCCGGAGGTGTCTCGGCGTCTGCGCAGAGCCAGAGCTCGGAGTCCGCTCACGCCCCGAACGGAGAGAACAAGTTCGTCGGTGGCCTTGATGACATGGTGGCGCAGCGATTTGAAGAAGTCGTAGTGGTCAGGTCTGGCTCCAAGAGGTGGCTCGCTGATGACGTGGTCCACATAGCCCATGGCCTTGTTGTCCAGGGCGGTGATCCTCAGGGCCGAGGCGCATTTGTCGATCAGGTCGAGGCTTGCCCGCTCGCCTCCCCGGAGACGGCCCTCAATGGCGGCGGCCCCTTCGGGAGAGATAACCGAGTAGTAGCCGTGGGAGAGCATGAGCCTGATGTCGGCTAGAGCGATGGCCTCTGCTCCGCCGGAGCCACCCTCGGAGATGACCGAGACAATGGGTACGCGCAATCCTGCCATTTCGTAGAGATTCTTTGCGATCTGCTGGGCTGCCCCGGGGTAGTCCTCCACGGGATAGGCTCCGGGAGTGAAGACATAAGTGTGGATGGGAATGTTTTCGGTCTCTGCGACCTTCATGTAGTGCAGGGCCTTCGCGTTCCCCCAGGGCTTGACCGAGCCGCCGTTGCGGAATTCCTGGCCGTGCCCCTTTTCTTGGCCGATGACCATGACCGGCTGATTGTAGACCTTGTTGCCCACCCGGCGGGCGATATAGGCCCTGGCGATGAGCATGGCCGGATCGATGCTGTACTCGTCCTGGCCTCCGATCTCGGTGTAGTTGTCATAGACATGCTCGAGAATGTCCTTCAGGCAGATGCGCTGGGGGTGGCGGACGATGCGCACTTTGGTCATGGGAGTCAGTTCCCGCTCGAGCTTTCCCTCCAGGAAGGCGAAGAGCTCCTCCAGAGAGGCCAGGAGACGCTGGGCCTCCTGATGGCTCAGACCGGGTTCCTCTCGGATGAAGTCGTCGAGTTTGGATCGGAGCAGGCTGACGTTGGCGTTTTCCTTGGGTCCGAAGATGTCTTCGATGTATTGAAGCCGCTTGCGCAGTTCCTGGATTCGTTTTTCTCTGTCCATGCTGGCTGATGGTCCTGAATATCGGCGACTGCCGGCTAGAATCGGAGCAGATCGGCGGTCTTGGTCCGCAGAAATTGAATATTGGATTTCATGGTCTCTCCGGACGGGCTTCGGCCGGACAAGGTCAGGGTATCGAGGAATTCGATTCCCCTGTTTTTGGCCTCCTCAAGGTCGGCTCCCCAGATGATGGCCAGCGCCAGATTCGGATCGAAGTCGGTGGGAATTTCGTAGGGCTCGTTTCTGGGGACATGGGTGTGTACCGTGAGCCAGGGGCGTTGCTCCCAATCGAATTTCTCGATGGTTCCAACCCAGGGGGAAAAACGAATTTCAGGATCTTCAGCGATGATTCGGTATTCGATGCTGACTCCCTGAAAAACGACGTCATTTTGCGTATACCCGAGGGATTGGCCCAAGGCCAGCCTGAGCTGTTCCGAGACCAGATCGACATCTCCCTGCCCCTTGATTCTGGCGATGCGGGCTGAAATGCCGTTTTCGACCTGTATTCTGGCATTGACTTCCATGAGGAAAGGCTGCCCGGTGGGGCTGACGATCCATTCCCAGGTTCCGAGGCTGTTGTACCCCACCTCCCGGGCCAGTCGCAGGGAATACTCGGTGATTCCCTCCAAAACCTGATCGGCGTTGAAGGCGTAAGCGATGGATCTGGGAGCGAAGCCCGGGGCCACCTCAATTCGTTTCTGATGGCCAAGCGACTGAATGGAGCAGTTTCTGGTCCCGAAATGGACGATGTTCTGGCCGGTACGGTCGGCCACGATTTGGACTTCGAGATGGTTGAAGTCGAAGATCCGTTGTTCGATGAGGACTCCGTCGTCCCGGAATTGCCGTTTGGCGTAGTTTCTGATTCTGCGCAGCACCGTCCGGAACTTGTCCGGATCGTCGACCTCCTCGATGCCCATGCCGCCCCCTCCGGCCGAGGCCTTGACCAGGACCACCGGGCTGTCGATGTTCTGTTCCTCCTGAAAGGCGAACAGGTTGCGGGCCATTTGCTCGGCCTCGACGTCGTCGGTGATGGGCCGGTCCGATCCCGGTACCGTCGGAATATCGAGTTTTCTGGCCAATCGTTTGGTGTTGATCTTGTCCCCAAGTTCTCGGAGGATTCTCCAGGAGGGGCCGACAAAGATCAGGGGTTTGGATCGTTCGACGACACGGCGGGCGAAGCGAAAATCCTCGGCGAAGAATCCGTAGCCCGGATGCACGGCCGTCGCGCCGCTGGCATCGGCCACGGCGAAGATTTCATTGGCGTCGGTGTAGGACGATATTCGGTAGAGGGACTTGGGGCCTCCAAGCTCCAAGGCCGCTGCGCAATGGCCCGAGTGTCTGTCCGGCTCGGTGTGGACGCAAACGAACTCAATTCCGAGCTTTTGGCAGGCCTTGATTATGCGGATGGCGATTTCGCCCCGATTGGCGACGAGGACCTTATGTTTTTTGTGGATGGGTTGGGTGTTCACGTTTCTGTGATCCTGCTTGTTTCCGCCTGTCAATTTCCCTTTTTTGAATTTCGAGGACCAGTTTGTCCAGGAAGCTCTCTTGCCTGAGGGTGAGGCCATCGTAGCGAAGGGCTACTAAGTCTCCGTTTCGGCGGATGACCTCCACCGGCAGGCCGTGGATGGCCTTGCGGTCCTTGTACCAGATGCTGATCGAGGCCTTGGCCCCCGGCACGAGGGCCTGGGCCCGGGCCTGTTTGTCGAGGATGGCCAGGCCGCAGGCGCTCAGGTCCTTTATCAGATAAAATTCCCCATCGGGGTGTAGTTCGGCCCGGAGCCCGGGACAGACGACACGGAAGGCGGCCCGCTGGGCGTGCTGGGGGTAGATGACCGAAAGGGGATCAGCCGCCATGGGCCTCGCCTCCAACCATTTTTTCGAGGATGAATTCCACCCGGCGGTTCTTGGCCTTGTTTTCCGCGGAGTTTTCCGGAAAGAGTGGGTGCATATCGGCAAGACCGGTGGCGGTCAACCTGTCGGGGGTCATCCCCTGGCCGAGGAGGGTCCGCAAGACATTGACAGCCCGCATGGATGAGAGTTCCCAATTGTCCTTGAAACGACTGGAAGGAGAGGGGGGAGTGGAGTCAGTGTAGCCCCGGATGTTTATCTTCTGGTCGGGGTGCATGATGAAGAACTCTTTCAGGAGGCCGATGATTTCTCGAGATTCCTGGGACAGATCCGCCTGCCCCGGGACAAAGAGGACTTCACCTGGGACGCGCAGGGTGATGATTCCCGACTCGAGATTAGCTCCGACGATGCCTTCGATGCCGTTTTCGGTGCTGTAGAAGTTGAAATCTGAGAATGTCCTCTGTTGGGAGGCCAGCATCTGTTTGAAGCTTTCGAGTTCAAATTGGAAGACTCCGGCATCTGGGCTTTCGACCGGGATGGCCCCTCCCTTGGCCTCGCCCAGCGCCTGACGGACCGAGGCGAAAGATTTGCTGAAACTGTCCACGTCGATTTTGGACATGGAAAAGAGGAGAATGAAGAAGACCAGGAGAAGCAGGGACAGATCGGCAAAGGTGGTCAACCAAGTTTGTTCGATCTCCTCTGATTCGTCGACGAAGTCAGTCGTTCTCGGATCATCGTTCATGGCGCCTCTCAGACGGGGCGACGAAGGAGGACAGAGTTTCGTAGACGATGCGTGGGTTGTTGTTCTCTAGGATGCTTCGGGCCCCTTCGAAGATGATCTCGAGGTGCAGGGTTTCCTGGAGACTGCGGCTCTTGAGTTTGCCGGCCAGGGGAAGAAAAAGCATGTTAGAGAGGAAGGCACCGTAAAAGGTTGTGATAAGGGCCACGGCCATGGCCGGGCCGATGGACTGGGGGTCGTCCAGTCGGGCCAGCATCTGGATGAGTCCGATGAGGGTGCCGATCATGCCGAAGGCAGGCGCGTAGGAAGACATTTTTTTGAACACTTCCTGGGAAGTCAGGTGGCGACGTTTCATGGAATTGATCTCTATGCGCAGCGAGTTGCTGATCATGGTTGGATCGGCGTTGTCGGCGATGAGTTGACAGGCCTTCTTGAGGATGGCGTTTTCGGTATGGACGTTTTCCAGGGCCAGGAGACCTTCCTTGCGGCTGATCTCGGCGATTCTGACCATGGTGTTGACGACCTCGTTGGCGGAGAGTTTTCGGTTTCTGAAGACCTTGATGGCGGCCTGGATGGCCTGCCAGATTTCGCTCAGGGGGCAGGTGACGCAGATGGCGGCAAAGGTTCCTCCGAGAACGATCATCAGGCCGGGAATGTTGACGAAAAAATCCACAGCGCCGCCCATGAGAATGGCGCCGACAACCAGGAAAAATCCGACGACGATGCCAAATGCGGTTGCTATATCCATGGGTTGCCCGTAAGCTGAATTTTTTTGATGTTGACCGGAAAAACCGGGGCGTCCCGGCCAAGGAGGCGAATCAATTTCTATGATTATGATGCAGGATCATGCAAAAGTCCAGAAAGCGATCGAGTTCATAAGAAATGCCGTTCCGGAAATTTCCAGGGATCGTCTCGGGACAGGCGTGGTTCTGGGAAGCGGCCTCGGGGATTGGGAGCCTAACTGGGAGGAAATTGCCAGGATTTCCTACATCGACATCCCGGATTTTCCCAGGTCAACCGTTCCTGGACACGACGGAGAGCTTGTCTTCGGCCGTGCTGTGGATTCGGGAAGGAGGTTGGTCTGTTTGATGAAGGGGCGTTTCCATCTCTACGAAGGGTACACTCCTGCCGAGAGTTGTCAGGGCGTAAGGCTCATGGCCGGCCTTGGAATGAGGACCCTGGTTCTGACCAATGCGGCCGGGGCTTTGAATCCGCTTTTTTCGACCGGAAACGTCATGGTCATCACGGATCACATCAATCTAACCGGGGCCAGCCCTCTGACTGGGCCCAACATCGACGCATGGGGGCCCAGGTTTCCGGATATGTCCCGGGTCTATTGTCCCCGTCTGGCCGGATTGGCCCTCAAAACCGGTACAGAACTGGGCCTCCGCCTAGAACAGGGCGTATACGTAGGGGTTCCCGGTCCGGCTTTGGAGACTCCTGCCGAGACCAGGACCTACCGCCGTCTGGGAGGTGATGCCATAGGCATGTCCACAGTCCTGGAGGCCATATGCGCCCATCATATGAGAGTTGGGGTTCTGGGCCTTTCCTGCCTGACAAACAAGAATCTTCCGGATTGCATGACCGAGACATCCCTGGAGGAAATTCTCGAGCAGGCGGGCAGGGCATCCAAGAATTTAGGTCGGATCGTCAATGGGTTTCTGCGGAAGATCGACCACCCGGAGGTTTGATCCGGGCCTTGGCAGGCACTCCCAACATGATGGAACAGGTTTGACGGCGTAAAACTTCGCCCGTCTTTCGGTAGGGAGATGGCCGAGTTCACGGTTAGACCACCGAAGATCAGTGGCGTGTCCAGGCCCCAAGGTCGGTTGTATTGGTCGGATCCTGTTTGTTTGCGGTTTGCATCGCCGCGAGCCGTTGAAACTCTCGTTGTTTTTCAACCAGATTTGAGCTAAGATGTTCCTACATGGTCGGGGTGAATGTTCGGTCCATCGGCCGGGCATTTTGGGGGTGACTCATGAGGATTTCCGTACCTCAGATCGTCGGTTGACCTTGGTCGGCAGCGCATCGAAAATTGGATCGTTTTCATTCGTCGGCGCTTGCCCAGCAGAGGCTTTTTGACGGGCCGTTTTCGATGGGTTTGCAAAAGGGACGGGGTTTCGTGTCGACAAAATTGTACTTTTCCCTACTGTCGCTTGCGGCAATCATTGGTTTGACTGGCTGCGGGGGCGGTAAACAAGTCCATGTCCCTGCCGTGGAAGTTCCGAGGTGGGCCACGTCCGCGGAGCGCGCCATCATCCAGACGGCCCAGGACCAGTTGGGAGTCCGCTACAGGTACGGCGGGTCCTCGCC
>RZZR01000088.1 GCA_009929795.1 Deltaproteobacteria bacterium
AAGGGGGCCACGCATCCTGCGCGAAAAGTCAAGTGATTTCGTGAAAAATTTTTCATTTCCTTGCCAAGTGGTTTTGATCGGAAACTCTAAACTCTAGTTAAAGATCATTCGATATTGAAAATGCTTGAATACATCGTAGCCCATCCACTAAAGGCCAATTTTGTCGTGGCAACGTGTCTTGCCATGCCGATTTTAATTGGAATTGGTCTTCTCGTGAAATATTCACCAAATCGGGCCAAGAGTCTTTCAAAAATGTTTCGAAGGACTGTCGAAGCGATCACGCTGTGGTGGATCTTGTCCATCGCCTTGATCTGCCTGTTTCCCAAAAAATCGAATATCTGCTTTGTCAACGGATCCAATGCTACGGAGCGCGCTATCGTATTAGGGGCATTGTTTGAGACGAAACACGAAATCGGCCCGTCCGGCATGCTCAATGTCGAGATTTATGGATTCGGTCATACTGACATTCGATTCAGCGAAACCATGGCCACGCTTGATTCGGGGACGTATATTGTCAATCTTTCTGACAAAAAAGTCGATTACGAAGTGGTTCTTTATGCAGATAAAGATATAGCCGAGCACATGTCCAGCCTCTATCTGCATAGCAATCGAGAATATGGACTTGGGAAAGGTGTGCATAAAATCGTAGGGCATGCAAAAACAAATATTTATATCGATGGTCAAAATGCACCAAGTAATATTTATGCAAATGATAATATGTCATATTATATTATTAGATGGTCAAAATGATAGTTTTTTCAGAAATAAATAATTTATAAAATTTTTTACATAAATATAAAAAAATATATTGTTCTACTTGGGGAAATATCCTTGAAATCTCTCGGGTGCTCTCGCAGTCGGATCGACGCTCCAGCAATCAATCCAAGAAGTCCAGTGTCGGGTCGAGAGCTAACGGTTGACGATATTTGGACGTCGAAAGCTCCAAAAATTTGGTGATTGCATGGCAGGGGCAAAAAGGGGTATTTTATTTCATTCCAACAGTATTTCAACCCTTGGGAGAAACCGTATGCCATCGATTTTTTGGTCCAAGTTCAAGGTGCTCATGGTTTGCATCCTTTCTTTTCTGGTCACGGCTTCCGTGGGATGCGACTCGAGCAGCAGCGATTCCAGCAACGACGAACTGATTGCCCGGATGAAAAACGCCACCGATCGGGTCATCGAGACGACCCATGTGCCGGGAGTCGTGGCCCTGGTGGCCGACCATTCCCGGGGCATCGATTGGCTCTACGCGGCCGGGCTGAGCGACATCCCCAACAAGATTCCAGCCAACGAGTCATTCACCTTCAGGATCGGGAGCAATACCAAGACCTTCACCGTGACCGTTCTCCTCCAGTTGGTGGCCGAGGGTCGACTCTCCCTTGACGACAAGCTCTCGAGGTTTCTTCCAGGATTTCCCAAGGCGGATCAGATCACCATTGCCATGCTCTGCAATATGACGTCGGGGATATTCAACTACACCGAGGATATTCAGTTCATTCAAATGGCGACCGAAGATCCCGAAAGGTTCTGGCCGCCCCAAGAACTCGTCGACGTCGCGGCCAGGAATAATTCATATTTCGAACCTGGAACAAGCTGGAAGTACTCGAATTCCAACACGATCATCGTGGGTATGATCGTCGAGAAGATCACCGGCAATTCCCTGGAGTCGGAAATAGCCGACAGGATAACCGGGCCTCTCGGTTTGATGAACACCGGGCTTCTGACGTCGGGTGTGGGGCTGCCCGGAATTCATGGCAGAGGCTACTACGCCCAGGAATACGAGGAAGGGGATGATCTTACCGAATACCTGGACGCTTCAACGACCTGGGCCGCCGGATCGGCTTATTCGGCTCCGAGAGAACTGCAACGCTATGTCGAGGCCCTGGTCGGCGGTGGACTGCTTTCAGACGAGATGCAACAGATCCGGTTCCATGAGTACATGGTTCAGTTGACGGAGAAGGCCGCCTATGGACTCGGCATCCTGAAGCAGGGAACCTTCTTTGGCCACAACGGGTCCATTCCGGGATTCACTTCAATCATGTGCCACAGCGTTGAAAAGAACTGTACGGTGATCATCTATTTCAACTGCCAACTCGAGGAGTACTCCCCGGACACGCTTTTCCTCGAGTTCATGAACATTTTGTACGGGAACGATTATTGAGCTCGGCGGACAGGTTATGGCCGTCATGGCGGCACATGCAGCCCGAGTGAATTGATCGGCTTGAGGACATGAAAAATCGGCCCCGGAGAATTGTCTCCGGGGCCGTTTGCGTTTTGAGCGAGGCCGGAATCAATAGCTGTAGGTTCCGCTCCGGTAGCTGGCGTCGTGGATGCCGAAGACCACGGTGGTCCAGCGCAGGCAGGTGAAGGATTCAGTGTAGGTCTTTTTGCTGCTCTTCATGATCCGTTCCTTTGTTGGAAACCGTTCTTGCATGCGGGACTATTTTGGGACAAAGTAAAATCGTTTGAGGTTCGGGTCAATACAAGTCGGCGCCGGGTTCCGGATTGTTTTGGCCTGGGATGGACTTCGTCGGCGGTCGGACCGACGTTGCCATCTTCCAAAATCCGGCCAGGAGCAGCCGTGAGCCTGAAAGCCAAAACCGTCACCCTGCTGGCGGCATCCGCCACAATCATTCTAGCCGCCGTCGGACTGGTCCAGTTTTCGGTCCTCAAGGCCAGGACCTTTCATGTCATCGAGACCCAGATCCAGCGGCAGCTCGGGCATCTGGACTTTGCCCTGACCAGGTTCTTGAACGACGTGGAGCACGATCTGTCGGTTCTGGCCTCGGACCCGCGGGTTCGCAGCACCAACGACGAATCCTTCACCTCCTTTCTTCAGGCCGACGAGGCAACGTTTCAATACGATATCGGGCCGGACGAACTGGGAATTATCGACTTGTTTCGGGCCTTCCGCCAGAGCCATCCCCACGTCAATTCCGTGTACATGGGTCGGGAGAACGGGAGCTTCGTCCGTTCTCATCTCCGGGAGCGCCCGACCCGCTACGATCCCCGAGATCGAGCCTGGTACACGCTGGCCCGGGGTTTTCCCGGACATGTCCAGCGGACCCCTCCCTATCGGTCCGTGACCAGCCCGGACGTGAACATCGGCGTTGTCACTGCCCTGGCTGAGGACGACGGGACACTGCTGGGGGTGCTGGGCGCGGACATCACCCTGGGCGGATTGACCGAATACATGTCGGACTTTGTTCTCAGCCACGAAGGGCGGGTGCTTCTTCTGGACGAGGCAGGCATCGTCCTGGTCGCTCCCGATCCGACCTGGCTTTTCTCGCCGGTGACCGAGGCCTTTGCCGACGGGGCCGAGTTGGCCGGGGCCTTGAATGGGAAGCATCTCTTCCTCGAAGGGCCCGCCGGCGGAATGCACGCCTATGTTCACCGGTCTTTGGGAACCGGCTGGACCCTGGTAGGCCTCTTGGACGACAATGTGGTCGGTCGTGATGTCAGGGAAACGGTTTTTCGCAATCTGGCCTTTCTGGCCGCGGCGGTCGTCCTCCTCGGCCTGGCGGCCCTGGTCGGATTGTACCGATCCATCCTGGCCCCGGTGGCCGATTTGACCGAGGGGACCGAGTTCGTTCGGAACAGCGGTGATCTGTCTTTCCGTTTTCCCCAAGGTTCCGACGACGAACTGGGCCGGCTGGCCAGGGCCTTCAATCGGATGCTGGAGCGGCGGCAAGCGGCCGAGGGCGAACTGCGGACCTCGCGTGAGGAACTCCGCAGGGAGCGGGATCTTTTGGATTTGAGGGTCCGGGAGCGGACCCTCGAACTGGAGCGTTCGAACGCGAATCTGACCCGGGAGGTGGCCGAACGGACCAAGGCCGAGGTCGAGGCCAGGGAGGCCAACCAGGCCAAGAGTCTGTTTTTGGCCAATATGAGTCACGAAATCCGGACCCCCATGAACGCCATTCTGGGCTTCACCCAGATTCTGCTCCGAGATCCGAGCGTGGCCGGGGACCATCGCCGTTCCCTGGAGACAGTCCACCGCAGCGGCGAGCATCTGTTGATTCTCCTGAACGACATCCTGGAGATGTCCAAGATCGAGGCTGGAAAGATGGTCCTCAATGTTGAGGACTTTGATCTTTCGGCCTTGCTGGGAGATCTGGGGGCCATGTTCCAGGTTCTGGCCCGTGACAAGGGCCTGACCTTGGAGACGGATTCGGCTCCGGATCTGCCCCGCTGGGTTCGGGGCGACGGACAGAAGCTCCGGCAGGTCCTGAACAATCTTATGGGTAACGCGGTCAAGTTCACGGACCGTGGCGGGGTGGTCCTGCGGGCCTCGCTTCTGGAAGACGATGAGTCCAAGAAGCTGGGCCTGGTCTTTGAGGTCGAAGACACCGGGCCGGGCATTCCCAAAGAATCACTTGAGGCCGTGTTCACCCAGTTCGAGCAGGTGGGGTCCGGAGGGAGTCGCAAAGGCGGCACCGGTCTGGGGCTGGCCATAGCCAAAGCCTATGTCGAACTCATGGGCGGGGAAATGGTGTTGGAGAGCAAGGTTGGTCTGGGGAGCAGGTTCCGGTTTACGGTCCACCTAGAACAGGGGCAGGCCCGCCGGGAATCCACGATCAGGGGGCTGGACCGGCCGGTCCGGTTGCGGTCTGCACAGGGCGAGGTCCGGATCCTGGTGGTGGACGACAACGAGGACAACCGGGAGATCCTGGTCCGCCTTCTGAATGAGGCCGGGTTCGACACCCGGGAGGCAGCCGACGGCCGACAGGCCCTGGAGGCCTGCGGGGAGTGGTTGCCCAACCTGATTCTGCTGGACATGATCATGCCGGTCATGGACGGCTTCGACTTCCTGACCGCCTTTGGCCGTGAGCATGGTCCGGACCTGCCCCCGGTCATCGCCGTGACGGCCAGCGTCCTGGCCTCTCAAAAGGAGCGGGTACTGTCCGCCGGGGCCGTGGGCTTTCTGAAGAAGCCCTTCAAGGCCGAGGAGCTGTTTGAGCTCTTGCGCCATCATCTGAGAATCGAGTACGAGGATGTCGAGATATCCTGGCAAGACATGGCATCTGGCCCGGTTCCGGAAGATATTTTTCGAGCCGATTGTTCCGATCTGGACAAAGAGACCCTGGAGGCCCTGCGGGATGCGGCCCTGGCCTTGGACGTGGATCGGCTGCGGGTACTTGTCTCGGAACTGGGTCGGGAACGGTCCGATCTGGCCTCGGCCATTCTTGGTCTGCTGGAATCCTTTCGGTTCGAAGAACTGCAACGTCTGCTTCGTCTGGAGGGTGACCATGAATCCTGATGTCCAGACATCCATCCTGGTGGTGGACGACGTGCCGGCCAACCTTCAGCTGCTGAGTTCGATCCTCAAAAACGGCGGCTACCGGGTCCGACCGGCCATCAGCGGACCTCTGGCCCTGGAGGCGGCCCGGCACAGTCCTCCGGACCTCATACTTCTCGACATCAGCATGCCAGAGATGAACGGGTTCGAGGTCTGCCGGAGACTCAAGGCCGATCCGAAGCTGGCCGACATTCCGGTCATCTTCATCAGCGCCCTGACCGAGGCCGAGGACAAGGTTCGGGCCTTTGCCGAGGGAGGCCTGGACTATGTGACCAAGCCGTTCCAGATGGAGGAGGTTCTGGCCCGGGTACGCACCCACCTGGCCCTGCGGGCTGCGGGCAAGGAATTGGAGCGCAGGAACGCCGAGCTGGAAGAGGCCATGGACCGGCTCCGCACAACCCAGGGTCAGCTCATCGTATCCGAAAAGATGGCCGCTCTGGGGGTTCTGGCCGCCGGGGTGGCCCACGAGATCAACAACCCGGTCAATTTCGTCCAGACGAGCTGCCACGGACTCCAGAAGGACGTCGAGGATCTGGCGGCCCTGGTGGCGGCCTACCGGCAGGTCCTAAACGAGAATCAGCAACGATGTTTGGCCGACCTGGAGCGGCGTCTCGACTATGAAACCTTGCGGGCCGAGATCCCGCAGCTTCTGGATCATGTGTTCGACGGCCTACGGCGGGCCGAGAGCATTGTCCGCAGCCTACTGTCGTTTGCCCGGACCGACGAGGACATGGAGCCGGATCTGGACCTTCGGGATGTGGTCGACTCGGTCTTGGTGGTGCTTCGCAACCGTTTCAAGGACCGGGCCAAAGTCGAGGTCCAGGATGCCAGGCCTCCGTCCGTCCGGGGCAACCGGGGCAAGCTGTCCCAGGTGGTTTTGAACCTTCTGACCAATGCCCTGGACGCCGTGGAAGGTCGGCCAGACCCGGAGCGCCGCCGGGTCTTGGTGAGTTTTGGAGACGAGGTTAGAGAAGGGGCGGCATACGCCGTCCTGCGGGTGGCCGACACCGGGCCGGGCATTCCCTCGGAGCTTCGGACCAGGATTTTCGACCCCTTTTTTACCACCAAGCCCGTGGGCCGGGGCACCGGCCTGGGGCTCTTCATCTGCAACAATCTGATAGAGGAACATGGAGGAATCATGGAAGTCGAAAGCGCTGAAGGACAGGGCGCGACCTTTTCCGTGTATCTGCCGGTGTCTGGAGCGTCTGGAGACGAATCATGAGCTCCAGTGAGAATTCGAGCCGGACCGACGGGTTCGACAGGCGGATGGAACCTCTGTCCAAGGCGTTGCAAACCATGAGGGAAAATTGTTTCGGGCCGGCCGACGGTTCGGAGCACATCATCCGGGGAGGGATGACCATGACGGGAAATGAACGACCAATAATCCTCTACGTCGACGACGAGGCTGAGAACCTGGCCAGCTTCAAGGCCCTGTTCCGGCGGGAATACGACGTCCGGCTGGCTGCCTCGGCCCAGGAAGCTTTGGACATCATGCGTTCCGAGCACATCAACGTCCTGGTCACGGACCAGAGGATGCCGGACGTCTCGGGTTCGCGCCTGCTGGAGCAGGCCGCCGAGGAGTTTCCCAATGTCATCCGTTTTCTGTTGACCGGGTACAGTGACTTCGACCCCCTGGTGGACGCCATCAACCGGGGCAAGGTCCAGGGTTATTTCAGTAAGCCCCTGGACCCCAAGGACTTCACCAGCAGGGTGGATCGGGCCCTTCAGCTTTGCCTGCTGATGGAGCGCAACGATCAACTCCTCTTGGAACTCCAGAAGAGTCAGACTCAGCTCCGGCAGGCCCACAGGCTGGCCCGCATCGGGATCTGGAGCTGGGAGCGGGACAAGGATCTGGTCGTCTGGTCCGAGGAGCTCTACCGCATCTTCGAGCGCGATCCAGCCCTTCCCGCTCTGTCACCGGAGGAAAGTCTGGGGCTCGTCGTACCGGAAAGCCGGGAAGTCTTGAGGACATCGCTGTCAGCCTCCCTGGAGGAAGGTCGACCCTTCAACATGGAGGTGCGGATCAAACTGAACTCGGGACGATTTCGCTGGCTGAACATTTTTTGCGGTCCGCTGCTGGACGAGCATGGCGCCATAGTCGGCCTGCAGGGCACGGTCCAGGATGTGACCGAGCGGAAAATGGCCGAGCTGGAACTCCAGCAGGCCAAGGAGGCGGCCGAAAAGGCCAACCGGGTCAAGAGCGAGTTTTTGGCCAACATGAGCCATGAACTCCGCACTCCACTGAACGGCATTTTGGGCATGATGCAGCTCCTCATGAACACCGATCTGGACGAGACGCAGCTCCAATATGTGGAAATGACCGTTCGGTCGGGCAAGAGACTGACGGATCTGCTGGCCAACATCCTGGATCTCTCGGCCATCGAGGCAGGAAGAGTCTCCCTGGTGCGGGAGCCGTTCAGCCCCGGGGATATTCTTGACGCGGTGGAGGATAGCTTTGGTCCAGTGGCCAGGCAGAAAGGCCTCAAACTTGATCTGATGCTGGACGACGATGTGCCGGATTTGGTTTTGGGGGATGTGGTCCGGATCCAGCAGGTTTTGTTCAATCTGGTGGGCAACGGCTGCAAGTTCACCCAAGAAGGTGGGGTCGACGTTGAAATTTCTCGAATTCACCGAGAAGATTCGGACCGGATCTGGCTACTCCTGAAGGTCAGCGACACCGGAATCGGAATTTCCGACGAGATCATGGGGGATCTTTTCCAGCCATTCACCCAGGCTGATGGGTCCATGGCCCGCCGTCACGAGGGGGCCGGCCTCGGACTTGCTCTGGTCCGCCGTCTGGTGGAAATGATGGGTGGAACCATCTCGGTGGAGAGCGAGGTCGGCCGGGGGACCAGCTTTCACGTTGTTTTACCCTTGTCTGCGTTGGACGGACATCCTTTGGAGACTTCGGTTGTGGTGGAAGAGATGGGCGGCAAGGCCCAGAAGGTTCTGAACATTCTTCTGGTCGAAGACGACCGGGTCAACCGGCTGGCCTTGCAGGGACTTCTTGAGCGTCGCGATTGCACGGTGGAGACAGCCGGGGACGGTCGGGAGGCTTTGGATATCCTGAAACGGGGAGGATTCGATCTGGTGCTCATGGATATCGAGCTCCCGGCCATGGACGGGCTGGAGACGACCAGGGAGATCCGGGCCCATGACGGCTCGGCCTTCGATCCCGGGATTCCGGTGGTTGCTTTGACGGCCCACGCCATGACCGGGGACCGGGAGCGGTTTCTGGCCGCGGGCCTGGACGACCACCTGGTCAAGCCCGTGGACATGAACATATTGGACAAACTCCTAGCCGAAATCCGGCAGAGGAAGGAGCAATAGTCGTGGTTCCGAGATCGCTACGCGGGAAGCTGGTGGCACTTGTCGTGGCCGCGGTCTTTCCGGCCCTGGTCATTATTTTTTACTCCGGGTTCGAACGTCAGAACAGGGAGCTCGAGCAGGCCAAGAGCCGTGTCCTACATATTGTTCACGGCCTGGGCGCGGTCCAGGAACGGTTGGCCGCCTCTGTGGAGCAGCTTCTGATTGCCTTGGCCAAAACCCCCATGGTCCGGGAACGGGATCTGCAAGCCTGCACGGGCCTGTTTCGGGGTCTGGCGGAGGGCAACCCCTTCTATCATAATGTCGTGCTGGCCGATAGCGACGGGACCATGCTGGCCGCTTCCCTGCCGTTTTCCGGGGTGAGCATCGCCGACCGCAGCCATTTTCAGGAGGCCGGACAAAACCTGCGATTCACGGCCGGAGAATACGTGGAGGCCAAGATCGATCCCAGGCCGATCTTCGTCTTCACTCTACCTCTTGTCGACGAACACGGAGACTTTGACGGGGTTCTGGCCGCGGCCATGGATCTGCAGGGTTTCGAGCCCCTCTTTTCCCGCGAGCATTTGCCCCCCGGGGCCTTTGCCGGATTGGTGGACCGGGCCGGAAGACGGCTGTTCCGGATACCTGCCGACAATCCCGAGACCTTTCCCCTGGGTGTGCCCATCAGGGGGGAGGTCTGGGACTTTGTCTCGGGGACGACGGAGGAGGTGGCCTTCATCGAACGGATTTCCAACGAGGTTACCCAGATCCTTGCCTGTCATCCACTTTGGCTGCCAGGCGACGAACGGCCCTACATGTACATGGTCGTCGGCATTCCCAAGGCCCAGGTTTTGGCCGAGGGCAAGGCCCTGCTGGTTCGGGACGCGGGCCTCTTGATCCTGGCCGCGTTTCTGGCCCTGATCACGGCCTGGGTCATGGGAACAAGGACCGTGGTTGGTCGGTTCCGGCGGCTGGAGAAAACCGCCGAGGCCCTGAGCCGGGGACGGCTCGATGCCAAGACCGGGCTGGACTATCGCGACGGCGAGCTGGGCCGTTTGGCGGAGGCCTTTGACCGGATGGCAGAGCAACTGGGCGAGAACCTGGCCGAGGAACGGCGGATCAAGAAAGAGCTGATGATCGAGAGGGACCGGGCTGAGATGGCCAACCGTTCCAAGTCCGAGTTTCTGGCCAACATGAGCCATGAGATCAGGACTCCTCTGAATGGCATCATGGGCATGATGCAACTGCTTCAGATGTCGGCCTTGGACGGGCAGCAGAAGGAATTTGTCGGTCTGGCCGCCGATTCGGTCCAACGTCTGAATCGGCTTTTGTCGGACATCCTGGACCTGTCCCGGGTCGAGGCCGGGAAGCTGGACATCCACCGCGCTCCCTTCGAGATCCGGACCCTGGAGGACTCGGTTCTCGGATTGTTCACCATCACCGCCCAGGACAAGGGACTCGAACTGATCTGTGTCACGGACCCGACCCTGCCTCGAAGGCTGGTGGGCGACGAGGCGAGGATCCGCCAGGTCCTTTTCAATCTGGTGGGTAACGCCTTGAAGTTCACGGACACGGGACGGATTAGCGTCGAGATCACGGCCTTGCCTGAGAGGCCTTCTGGAGAGATCCGGGTCCTGTTCTCGGTGTCGGACACGGGCATGGGCATTCCCGAAGACAAGATCAGAGATATATTCC
>RZZR01000089.1 GCA_009929795.1 Deltaproteobacteria bacterium
GTGTAATAGACCGTGGCAATACCGAAACTGGTATAGGCCCCGCCGTCCAGCCAGCATTCATGTTTGAGTGCCATGAGGGTGCCGTCTTTTTTGGCGCCCGTGGTGATGGTGTGGTGGAACCGGTGGCGGGCCCGGCCGTACATGAACACCTGTTCCCGGGTAAAATTCATTTTCACGGGTTTCCGGGTTTTTTTCGCCAGGATACAGCAGGCCAGTTCCATGGGGTTGGCAGCGGCCTTGATGCCAAATCCGGCCCCGACATAGGGCTTTTTCACCCGGACCTTTCCCACATCCATACCCAGGACCATGGCCACGGTGCGCTGGACGTAGTGCGGGACCTGGGTGGAGCTGGTCAGGGTGAGCACGCCGCGGTTGTCGTATTCGGCGATGCAGCCCTGCATTTCGATGAACGCCCCGTCCTGGCGCTTGCTTTTCATCTCCGTGGTGATCACGATGTCGCTGTTTTCAAGGCCTTCGGCCACGTTGCCGAACTCCTGGTGAACCTCGGCACACAGGTTGCCTTTGAACTCGTCATGGAGCTGGGGGGCCCCGTCCTTGACCGCGTCTTCCACGGTGAACACCGCGGGCAGCACCTCGTATTCCACCTTGATCCGGGAGACCGCCTCAAGGGCGACATCCAGGCGGGTGGCGGCCACGGCGGCAATTTCATCCCCCACATACCGGACCCTGTCCACGGCAAACACGGTTTCATCATACCGGGCCGGGCTGACCCCGTACTTGACTTGCCCGGCCTCCTTTGCCGTGATCACCGCCTTGACACCAGGCAGTTTTTCCGCTTCCGAGGTGTCGATGGACAGGATGTTGGCGTGGGACACCGTGGCCTGGACCAGGGCCACATGCAGGGTGTCGTCGGGCAGCTTGAGCCCGGCGTCGGCCCCGTAGTCCAGGGTTCCGGTGACCTTGGCCACGGCCGTGGGCCGGGGGAACTTGGTGCCGAAAATGCGGCCGTCGGCCGGAATCTTGAAGACCAGTTCGTCCTTGCTCATCGTGCCGTTCAAAACCTTGGCTGCGTCCTGGACGGCGTCCACGAGCTGCTTGTAGCCCGTGCAGCGGCAGGCGTTCCGGTTCTTTTGAAACCAGTCACGGATGTCGTCCCGGGACGGATCGGGATTACCGTCCAGCAGGGCCTTGGCCGACATGATGAATCCCGGGGTACAGAACCCGCACTGGGCCCCGCCGTGGGCGATCCAGGCCAATTGGATGGGATGCAGATTCCGGGGGTCGCCGACGCCCTCGATGGTGATGACCTCGGCCCCGTCGCGGACCTTGCTCATCTTGGTCACGCAGGACCGGACCAATTTGCCATCAAGAATCAGGCTGCAGGCCCCGCACTGACCCTGCCCGCAGCCGACCTTGGTGCCGGTCAGCTTGAGCTGTTCGCGGAGCACCTCGGCCAGGCTGGCCTTGGGATCCACCACGAGATTCTTGCGAACCCCGTTGACAACGATTTCCTTGGCAATCATGAATCTTCCTCCTGTTTTTTCAGTCCAGGCCGACCGAAGTCCAAAACTCATGAAGGTCGTTCCCGGGTTTGATGTCAAGCCTGACTTATGTCTTTTTTGGCCAGCATACCCACTGCGGGAGTTCCCTGTCAACGAAAGTGTGCCGATGGAATCATTGCAAATCCATCAAGTCATGTTCGCCAAAGTCCTCTTTCATATTTTTTGATTTCGATAAAAACCCCATGTCATGGAACCGAATCGTCTTTGGGCGCCGGATCGATGGTCCCGATCTTTTCAGGCCGAAAGGTTCTAAAAAATTTTCTATATATTATTTATAACATATTGATAATAAAAATTTTTTTTATATAATCACCTCATGTCCGCTTCCACTTCTTTGAGTGCCTCAGGCCAAAGGTAAGCGGAGAACGTACAACCATGGAGGTTTTGATGGCTACGTTTTCACGGCGAGGGTTCATGAAAATCACCGGGGCTGGCGTGGCCGCCATGTCCCTGGGACAACTGGGGTTAGATCTCAAGTCGGCGCATGCCTATGCCACGACTCTCAAGATCGAGGGAGCCAAGGAGGTCCTGTCGACCTGCCCGTTCTGCTCCTGTGGATGCGAAATCATCATGCATACCAAAAACGGAAAAATCATCAGCTCCGAAGGCAATGCCGACTATCCGGTGAGCGAGGGAGCCCTGTGCGCCAAAGGGGCCGCCTTCTACAGCATGCACGTCAGCGACCATCGGCTGCTCAAGCCCAAATATCGCGCCCCAGGCAGCGGCAAATGGGAGGAAAAGGACTGGAACTGGATGCTCGACCGCATCGCCCGACGAATCAAGGACACCAGGGACAAGGATTTCAAGGTCAAGAACGACAAAGGGCAGACCGTCAATCGCTGGGAATCCTATTTCCAACTGGGCACTTCCCAAATGGACAACGAGGAGTGCGCCCTGACCCATCAACTCTGTCGAGCCTTGGGAGGTGTGAACATCGACCATCAGGCCCGGGTCTGACACAGCCCCACAGTAGCGGCTCTGGGAGAGTCGTTTGGACGCGGCGCGATGACCCAGCATTGGATCGACATCAAGAACGCCAATGCCATTCTGATCATGGGCAGCAATGCTGCCGAACACCACCCCATTTCCTTCAAATGGGTGCTGAAGGCCAAGGACAAGGGTGCCCCGGTCATCCATGTTGACCCGAAATTTTCCCGCACCTCGGCTCGAAGCAGTTTCCACGTTCCCCTGAGGTCCGGAACGGACATCGCTTTCCTCGGCGGCATGGTCAAATACATCCTCGACAAGGATCTCATCCAGAAGGAATACGTCACCGAATACACGAATGCTTCCTTCATTGTAGGTGATGATTTTAATTTTGATGATGGCCTGTTCTCGGGATACGATCCAGAAAACAAAAAGTACGACCAAAAGAAATGGGCCCTTGCCAAGGACGAAAACGGAATCCCGAAAAGAGACAAAACCCTCAAAGATCCCCGTTGCGTCTATCAACTGCTAAAGAAGCACTATGACCGCTACGACATGGACACGGTCTCGTCCGTAACCGGCGTATCCAAGTACAACCTGCTCGCCGTGTACGAGGCCTACACCGCCACCGGCGCGCCGGACAAGGCCGGGACCATCATGTACGCCCTGGGCTGGACCCAGCATTCCGTGGGCTGCCAGAACATCCGGCTCGGCTGCATGATCCAGCTCCTGCTCGGCAACATCGGCGTGGCCGGAGGTGGGGTGAACGCGCTGCGAGGCGAACCCAACGTCCAGGGATCCACCGACCACGCCCTTCTCTGGCACATCCTGCCCGGCTACCACGCCGTACCCACCACGGCCTGGCCCACCCTACAGGACTACCTCAAAGCGGTCACGCCGGTGACCAAGGATCCCAAGAGCGTCAACTGGTGGGGCAACCGGCCGAAATATGTCGTCAGCCTGCTCAAGGGCTGGTTCGGCGAGGCCGCAACCCCCGAGAACGGCTTTGGCTACGATCTTCTGCCCAAGGCCGAGCCAGGGGTCGATTACGCCAGCCTTTTTCAATTCGACGAAATGTACCACGGAAAAATCCGCGGCGGCATGATATTCGGCCACAATCCGGCCCAGAGCATGCCCAACACGCACAAGATCCGAGCCGCTTTGCAGAATCTGGACTGGCTGGTCATCGGCGAGGCCCACGAAACCGAGACGTGCGCTTTCTGGCGTGGTCCAGGGGTTGATTCGAAAAAGGTCAAGACCGAGGTCTTCATGCTTCCGTCCTGTCAGCGTGGCGAAAAGGATGGGACAACGTCCAATTCCGGTCGCTGGCATCAATGGCACCACAAAGGCTATGAGCCTCTGGGCCAGAGCAGATCCATGGGCTGGATGCTGGTGGAAATATTGAACAAGGTCCGCGAACTCTACAAGAAGGAGGGAGGCGCTTTCCCCGAGGGCGTCCTGAGCCATGCCTGGCCCAAGCAATACGACGCCGAAGAGATGGCCGCCCGGATCAACGGGCAGTTCACCAAGGATGTGACCATCAAGGACAAGACCTACAAGAAAGGCGATCAGGTGCCCGGCTTCGCTCTGCTCCAGGACGACGGTTCGACCTCCAGCCTGAACTGGCTGTATTGCGGATGCTACCCCGCAGCCGGCCAAAACTTGGCCAAGCGTCGCGACACCACCCAAACCCCCATGCAGGCCAAACTGGGGCTATTCCCCGGCTATACATGGGCCTGGCCCATGAACCGGAGGCTCCTGTACAACAGGGCCTCTCTCGACCCCCAAGGCAAGCCCTTCAATCCCGACCTGCCGGTCATCCTCTGGGAAAACGGCAAATGGGTCGGCGACGTCCCCGACGGAGGGGCCCCGCCCATGGCCCAGGAAAAGGGAACGTATCCCTTCATCATGCAGACCGAAGGGCACGGCCAGATCTTCGGACCGGGACGCGTGGACGGGCCATTTCCTGAACACTACGAGCCGGCCGAAACACCACTGGCCAAAAACCCCTTCTCTTCGAGGATGCACAATCCCTGCATGAAGATCACCAGCAGCGACAAGGATCTCCTGGCCAAACCGGCCGACCCGAAATATCCCATTGTATTGACCACCTACAGTCTGACCGAGCACTGGTGCGGCGGCGGGGACACCCGCAACACCCCGTACCTGCTCGAGGCCGAACCTCAGCTCTATGTGGAGATGAGCCACGAGCTGGCTGTGGAAAAGGGCATCAAGAACGGCGACGTGGTGGTGGTGGAGAGCATCCGGGGCACGGTCGAGGCCGTGGCCATGGTCACGGTCCGCATGACCCCGTTCACCGTGGAAGGGAAAACCGTGCACCTCATCGGCATGCCTTTCTGCTATGGCTGGACCACCCCCGGCTGCGGCGACGCCACCAACCGCCTGACTCCGTCAGTGGGCGACCCGAACACGACTATCCCGGAGTACAAGGCGTGTCTAGTGAACATCCGCAAGGCCGACAAGGTCACGGAACTGGCAAGGTAGGAGGGAACGATATGGCCAAGAGCATCTTCATCGATACCACCCGCTGCACGGCCTGCCGTGGTTGCCAGGTGGCCTGCAAGCAATGGCACGACCACGAGGCCGTGCCGACCAAACAGACCGGCACCCATCAGAACCCGCCGGATCTGACCCCCGAAAACTACAAACTGGTTCGGTTCGCCGAACACAAGATCGACAACAACATCTTCTGGCTCTTTTTTCCGGATCAATGCCGGCATTGTGTCCAGCCCGCCTGCAAGATGATGGCCGACGAGTATGTCGAAGGAGCCATCGTCCAGGACGAGGGCACGGGCGCCGTCATCTGCACGGAAAAGACCAAGGAACTGACCAAGGAGCAATGCGAAGCTGTCATTGACGCCTGCCCATACAACATCCCGCGCCGGGACGATCTGTCGGGGCTACTCCGCAAGTGCGACATGTGCATCGACCGGGTCAATGCCGGGCTCGAGCCCATGTGCGTCAAATCGTGCTGCACCGGAGCCATGAACTTCGGCGATCGCGAAGAAATGCTCATGTTGGCAAAAATGCGCCTGACCCAGGCCGAGGCCGAGAAAACGACCAAATCCGAGCTCGAGAGGAAGATCGCCTGCGATGTTCACAAGAGCTGCACGGTGCTGGATGAGGAGGACCTGAACGTCATCTATTTCCTCGACCAGCCCAGGGAACTCTACCACCTGTTTGCGGGCCGGGAGACCAGGCCGATCAATCGAGCCGATTTCCTGGCCGGGATGGTTCGGCCTCTGCGGAACATGCTCGGCTAATCAAACCTGCGGCCCGCCGGACGTCCGGCGGGCCGCTTCGTCAAGGAGGACGCATGTCTTCTTCCGATATCGATGAAAAAAGTGGCCTTCAGGCCGAGGCGACGGATCCCGGAAAAATCTTCGGGGAAATCATCAATCGTTTCGGCAAGGTCCTGGCCTGGCAGGACAAGGCCAAGGATGAACTGGAAGGCCCATCCACGGGCATCGAGGCCTATGACGAGAACCGTTTCTTCTCGGGCGAGCCCCTGGTGGCCCTTGTCGACCAGGCCAGGTTCGTCTCTGATTTCATCGCCTCCGCCAGAACAATCTGGCCGTTGATGTCCACGGTCTTCCCCCCCCAGGCCGAAACCCTCTCCCTTCTGGCCGACAGACTTGAACACGACCTCCCGTGGGTCGAGTCCTGCGTAACCGCCGTGGCCCACGGCCATGCCGATGTGCTGGAAGAGGCCTCCTGCCGGGCGGGCGTGCTCCCGGGCGCCTTGCTCCTGGCCCTGCGCTCGGCCTGGTCTCCGGTTGTTTCCGCCCACCGGGTCACCCTTCTCGCCGGAATCGCCACCGATCTGTGGAACAGATCCTATTGTCCGGTCTGTGGTTCCGAACCCGACATGTCCACCCTGGAATGCCATCCCGAAGCTTCCGATTTTCTGATTTCCAAAAGCGGCCAGCTTTGGCATCATTGTCCGGTCTGCGATCACCGCTGGCGGTACCAACGAATGACCTGTCCCGTCTGCGAAAATCAGGACCATGAAAGCCTGTGGAAATTCACCGTGGCGGACAGACCCCGAGAATACATCTACGCCTGCGACAAATGCCGGCGGTACCTGCCCTGCCTTGACATGAGCGAAGACCAGGGCCGGATAGAATTTCGAAAGGCAGCCCTTGGGCTCGTCCATCTGGACGCCATCGCCCAGAACAGAGGGTATTCGCCTGTGTCCACGGCCCCGTGGACGGCCTTGGGAATGACCGAATCCATCCCTGGCCCTTCCTGAGTTTTGATTCGACCCTCCCTCCCTGAAGGGCCGCCGGTTCGGTCAATCCTCCGGCGGCCCTTCGCTTTTTCCCACCCGCGGCACAAAGGCACACAAGGCTTGGGCCAGTCGGGGGATGATGCCCGTCTCTCCGGCATTGAACCGGAATTCGCTTTCCTTCAGGTAGAGTGGGAAATGCGAGGCTGAAACCCCTCTCAGACGACGCAATCGCTGACTGGTCGCTTTCCAGAACGGCGAAGAGTCCACCGGAAGATGATGGTCCTCATGTCTGACGCCATGTTCGGACCACAGGGCCGGGCCGCATGAAACCAGGGCGCAATATTGCTTGAAGGGAGCCGTGTAGACGATTTGTCCAATGCTTGCGGTCTTGAGTCGAAAATTGATCTTGAAATGGATCAGATTCTCGGCCGTCAGGTTGGGCAGAATGTCGCAGAACACGATTCCACCGACTTCGATAATCCCGAACACCGGAGAATTGACCATCTCCCTGGTCGGCATCGGACTCCCCGGGCCGGGCCAGATGCCCGCGTCATAGAGGCTTGGCGCGTCCAATGCCTTGGCCACAATGGCCCGTCTGACCCTGTCGACCGCCTTGCGGATTGTGGCGTAACCTACTCCCATCTCCACGGCGATGGTCGCCGGCGAGACCTCCAAGACAAAGAGCTTGAGGAACCAAAGCCATTGCCGTGACGTCAGCCCGCCCTTGGATATGAAACGACGGCTGAAGTCGTGAAAAATATAGCCGCAACGTGCACACTTCCTTCTGCCGTCGGCCAGTCGATAAAGTTTCCGGTTCAGACAATCAGGGCAGAACCGCCCGCGTTTCCCCCAGCAAAATCCAAGCAGGTATCTGAAGGCTGATTTTTCAGAAAAAGCCAATGAATTTAAAGAAATAATGTCCATATTTTTAAATCTGAGGTTCAAAAACAGAATTTGTTCGGAAAAGCCGTTGATTGCCGAAAGCATTCTGCCCCACACCTATATGTCAATCAAGGCATAATTGGCCGACCAATACCGACCGATGGCCTCGCGTTGAGCCGCTTGGAATCGATAAATCGTCTTGAATGGATAAAAATCAATGAAAAAAAGATGTTGAATTGATATTGTCTTGTTCAGTGACGTCAAATGTTAACCCGAATCGGTTTGTGAAAGCCTTCGATCGGGATAAGATAGAAAATATCAATTCGCCGTGGTTGACTGGATTGTCACTTCAACCCTTCCGGAGAGCTTATGCTGAACAGCGCATCGACCATTCCAAGCACAGCCAGTCCCGTCATCGGGCCCTACTCCATCGACGAGTTCATCGAGGCGGCCGGCCGCTTCCACGGCTATGCCGCTCCCGGACTCATCCTGGGAGGATTCATGGTCCACGAGGCCAAAGGGCACATCCCCGAAGGCGTCCTCTTTGACGCCATCGCCGAAACTCCCTGGTGCCTGCCGGACGCGGTCCAGATGCTCACTCCCTGCACTGTGGGCAACGGATGGCTCCGGATCTTCAACCTCGGCCTCTACGCCGTGTCCCTGTTCGACAAATTCACGGGCAAAGGCGTCCGCGTAGCCGTTGAGACGGACCGGCTGGACCCCTATCCGGTCATCCGGGAGTGGCTATTCAAGCTGAAACCGAAAAAAGAGCAGGACAGCGCCAGGCTCCGCCAGGAAATCCTCACGGCCGGGGCATCGATCTGTTCCGTCAGGGAAATCGCCCTGCGGTCTGAATTCATGGGCGGTCGGGGCAAGGGTGCCATCGCCGCCTGCCCGTCATGCGGCCAAGCCTACCCGCGAAGGGACGGATCGGTTTGCCGGTCCTGCCGTGGCGAATCCCCATACGAGGGGTGGATCGGCGGCCATGACCGCCGCGAATTGGGCCTTGACGGCCCGAAACTCAGGCTCGTCAAGGCCGAGGAGGCCGTGGGCGAAACGGCCCTGCACGACATGACCTGCATCGAGCCGGGCCTGAGCAAGGACGCGGCATTCCATCGCGGCCAGAAGCTGGATGTCGGCGACGTCTGCCGGCTGCATCGTATGGGCCGGTTCGAGGTCTACGTTCAGGGGGACTGCGAGGATGGGAAATGGGTTCACGAGGACGAGGCCGCCCGGGTTCTGGCCGCGGGCCTGGCCGGCCCGGGAGTGGCGTGTTCCGACGTTCCGAGGGAGGGGAAAATCACCCTCACTGCCAGACATGACGGCTTGTTGACCATTGACGAACAGATTCTTGAAGAACTGAACTCCATCCCCGGGGTCATGTGCGCCACCCGCCACGCTTTCAGCGTCGTCGAGCAGGGGCAGCAGGTAGCGGCCACGCGGGCCATTCCGCTCTATCTCGAACGTAGCGTCCTTGATGAAGCCGTCCGGATTCTGGACCGTGGCCCGGTGGTCGACGTTCGGCCCCTGCGGAAACGAAAGGTCGGCATTCTGGTCACCGGCACCGAGGTCTTCAAGGGACTGGTCAAGGATCGCTTCATCCCCATAGTCTCCACCAAGGTCGAGGCCTATGGCTGTCCGGTCATCGCCACGGACGTCGTCCCCGACGACCGGGAACGCATCGCCCGGTCGGTACTGGCCATGGTCGATCAAGGCGCCGAGCTGATCGTGACCACCGCCGGCCTGTCTGTGGATCCCGGGGACGTGACCAGGCACGGACTGACGGACGCCGGGGCTTCCGACATGCGCTACGGAACCCCGATTCTTCCCGGGGCCATGACCCTCCTGGCCCGCATCGGCGAAGCGGATCTTATCGGTGTGCCAGCCTGCGCCCTGTATTTCAAGACCACCAGCCTGGACATTCTTCTGCCCCGCATCCTGGCAGGGTTCTCTCCCCTGAGGCGGGACCTGGCCCGGCTCGGCCACGGCGGTCTCTGCATGCAGTGCAAGCGATGCACCTACCCTAAATGCCCCTTCGGCAAGTGAGTTCGACCATGGAAACGCCTACCGTTCGTCTTCATCTTTGGCTGGAATCCGGCGAAAGCGTGTATTTCGGCCTTGGCCGGGCCATGCTCCTGGACCAGATCGAGGAGTACGGATCTCTCCGCAAGGCCGCCAGTGAACTGGGCATGTCCTACCGGGCAGCCTGGGGAAAATTGAGGGCCACGGAAGAGGCCCTCGGCGTGGCATTGGTGGAATCTTCCGGGGCCAAGTGCGCAGGGTGTCGCCTGACCCCGGAAGGCCGGAAATTTCGGGATAAATTCCGTTGTTGGTTTGAAATCGTGGAAAAAACTGCCGTTCAGCAGGCTGAGATAATTTTCTCTCGACACATGCAGATG
>RZZR01000090.1 GCA_009929795.1 Deltaproteobacteria bacterium
GTCCAGGTCGGGGCCCAAGCCCCGGACTTCACCCTTCCCTCCATCGACGGAACCATGGTCACCCTTTCTTCGTTCCAGGGCCGAAAGAACGTGATGCTGACCTTTGTTCCGGCTGCATGGACTCCGGTCTGTTCCGACCAATGGCCAGGATACAATCTTGTCAGGGACATGTTCGAGGAGCGGGATGCCGTGGTCATCGGCATCAGCGTGGACAATCTCCCGACCCTGCATTCCTGGGTCAGGGAAATGGGCGGCCTCTGGTTTTCGGTTCTGTCGGACTTCTGGCCCCACGGCCGGGTAGCTTCTCTCTACGGGGTCCTGCGCGGCGACGGCACAGCCGAACGGGCCGTGTTCGTCATCGACCACCGAGGCGTGGTCAGGTACGTCAACGTCAACGACATCAACACTCGGCCGTCCCTCCAGCCCATCATGCAGGCCCTGGACGACCTGGCCGGGCAATGATCAGTTTCCCTTGCGCCCGTGCCTTGGCCTCAGAGCCCCGTCCACAACCGCTCGCGCAGGCCCGAGTCTCGTCGAGTCCGCCGGGTCACGGCTCCAAGGAGGATATCTTCCTTGGCCACCAGGATCAGTGACGACTTGGCCCGGGTGATGGCCGTGTATACCAGCTCTCTGGTCAACAGTCCGAAATCCTCGTCGGGCAAGACCAGAAGAACTCGGTCGAACTCCGAACCCTGGCTCTTGTGGATGGTCATGGCAAAGGTCGTGGCCGTCTCGGGGAGGCGGCCCGGAGAGAACTCCCGCCATTCTCCACCTTGGCCCGGGAAGACGACCACTGTCCTGCCCTCGACCCGGCGGGCCAACCCCACGTCGCCGTTGAACAGGCCCGTGTCGTAGGAGTTTGCGAGAACCATTACCGGACGTTTTTGATACCACTCCCCCCGGACATCCATCAGGTCGGCCTGATCCAGAACCCGCTCACACATCTCGTTCAGGCGATCCACGCCCAGTGGTCCCTGATTGGCCGGAGCCAGGATTCGGAAAGCCCCCAGAGCCAGGAAGGCCTCGGCCACGCCGTCGGACAAGCCAAGCGGCCGGTACCCGTTCTCGATTTCTCCGCGCAAGACATCCCGCAGGCATCCCCGACCGTCCGGGAGCTTCGAGGGCTCGACCCAGCGGAGATCGCCAGCCTCGTCTTGGGCCAAAATGCTCAGGACCGCCTGCCGGTCGCCCTGCCGGACCGCCTCGCTCAAGGCCCGAATTCCGCTCTTCTTGGAGAATCGGAACGGCCTGTTCAGCCCGACCACGGCATCCAGAAGAGGAGGACTCCCCGCGGTCGTCTCCTCCGTCAGAGGCAAGCCGCCGCATAGATTCCAGTCGAGAATGAAGTCGGGCGAGAAACGCTCTGCGCCCCACGGTGGTCCACAGATGTCTCCAAGCACCGTCCCGGGAGCCACCGAGGAAAGCTGGTCCCGATCGCCGACCAGGATCAGTCGGGCCTCGGGACCCAAAGCCCTGAGCGTCTTGGCCATCAAGGGCAGGTCGATCATGGAGGCCTCGTCCACGACCAGAACATCCACAGGCAAGGGGTGCGACTGGCCGTATCGGGGCTGGCCGGTGATGGGGTCGATGCCAAGCAGACGATGCAGGGTCAGGGCCTCCTCCGGGATCTGCCCGGCGATATCCTGATCGAGGTTCAATGAGGATTTCACCCGGCGAACCGATTCCCGAAGGCGGTCCGCGGCCTTGCCCGTGGGCGCAGCCAAAGCCATCCTCAGGCTCCTTTCGGGATGGACCATGAGCAGGAGAGCCAGTACCCCAGCCACCGCCGTCGTCTTACCCGTGCCCGGCCCCCCAGTGACCACGCAGAATCGGCTTCTGGCCGCGGCAAAAGCCGCCAGACGCTGACGGTTCGGGCCATCCTCGCCCCGACACTCCGGGAATATCTGATCCAGTCCGTCCTTCAGGGCAGCCTGGTCTACGGGTGGGGGCCTGTCCCTGACCATGGTCAACAGCATGGCCTGAACGTCGACCTCGTCCTGATGGAATCGCTGGAGATAGAGCCGGTGGCCGTCCAGAATGAGCGGACGAACGTGCTCCGGCTCCCCAACCACCGACGAATACCCGATAGTCTCGGCCCAATCCGAGCCGCCGGGGAGGACGACCCCGGCCTCGTTCAGAGGACGACGAGCCTCCTCCGGCGGATGGTCGAGGTCCAGGCAGGTGTCCCCGACGCTTCCCTGCCGACTGGCCAGGGCTGAGGCCAGGATTAGGCCCATCTCACGGGTCTTGTCCTGGTCGAGCCGGGCCATGTACCCGGCAAAGGCCAGATCCAACTCCGAAAACAGACCAGTTTCGCGGAGGGCCGAGGCCCTCGGATGCGACCAGAACATCGGCTACTGTACCACCCAGACCGTGCAATTCTTGGCCAGATGAATGACCTTGGTAGTCACGCTGCCAAAAAGGAACTCTTCGGCCTTGGAAACGCCCCTCCGACCGATGACCAAAGTGTTATACCCGCCTTCCTCTTGGACCTTGAGGATGTCCCGGGCAATGCTGGTCCCCAAGCTGCACATCTCGGCCATGGGTCGGACCGGGGATCGGCAGCTGGCCATGTAGATCTCCTCGATCCGATCCGGGGACAGACCCTGCTCCCGTAGATGCTCACAGGCCCAGGCCAAAAATTTCTTCATCTCGGCCATGCGCTCCTTGCCAGCCTCGGCCCAGGCCTCCTCGCTGGCGAAGAAATCCCTGTCCGGAGGCCGTTCCACATGGAGCAGAGCCACCACCAGACCGGCCCCTGAAGCCACCAGCCGACCGACATACTCCACGGCCCGGCCCGAATTCTCGGACCCGTCCAAGGCCACCAGGACCTTTTCCGTTGCCATTTCGCCCTCCTTTGTCGTCGCGTTAGTCCGTCACTCCCTGTGAAGCCCAGCCAGGCAGGGCTCTAGTTCGCCCAGCATCTCGTCCACGGTGTCGTAGGTCACCGGCGTCCCCAAAGAAAAATGCATGAGCACCCAGTTCAAATCCGCCGGAACATGGGGGTAGACTTTTCTCAGATTGACCAGACGACTCTTGAAAAGCAGGGAGAAATCATCCTCGTAAAACGGTCCGTCAAGGCAGCCATCGAAGTTTGGCTGCCCCATGGAGTAGGTGGTGCAGAACCCTTTGCCCACCATGTGCAGGAGCAGGTTCCCCAGACCGAACAGATCCAGGCCGAAGGGGTTCTCCCGAAACTCGTAGGTGTAGTCGAAGTCGATCCACCGAAAGGCCCCGGTCTCCCGCTCCCGGAACAGATGGTCACGCCGGATGTCGCCATGGTTCTCGCCATGCTCGTGGAGGAACCCGATGGCCCGGCATGACTCGCAGAACTGCTCGAGCATCCCGGGGAGGACCGCAGACATGTACTCCTCGTGGCTCATGTCCAGATTCTCAATATACTCGGCTAGTGGGCGGCCCCAGACAATGTCCAGGATCCGGACATTGTTGCCGGCTTCATCATCCACGGACCGGCCCTGCATGAACCGAAGATCGCCCCTGACCAGATCCAAAATCCGGGCCTCTTTTCGAGGGCTTCGGAAACACTCGATCTCCACACTCCCCAGACGGACCGGAAAGGACTCGTAGAACTCCAGCTTCAGGATGGCCCGTTCCCCGGTTTCAAGGGTCCGGCATCGCTTGACCCAGTACTTGGGGTCCTCGGTTCCGAAGCTCCGTTCGATTTCATCACGAAGGACAAAATAGTGGCGGTCTCCGGCCCGGATGACGTCCCCGGGACCGATGGACATGAACTCCGTGGTGTCCGTCACCAACCGACCCGATTTTTCTGTGATCAGATCAGGGGCGTGCCGTTCCAGCAGGGCCTTGATCTCGTCGCTCATCCTTCCTCCCGTTCGTCGCGGTTTGGATCGATCCCAGTTCTTTGCTATGGTAAATCTGAATCAGTGACAAGGGAGGGAAAAAACCAGGGCTTTACAGACGGACCCTCGCCGGGAAATGATGGCGAGCATGAACGTTGAGGAAAGCACACCGTACAGGGACAGTTGCCGGGTACTTGTCCTGCCTTGCCCGACCTACGAAGCTGGAAAGCTCGACTCGGTCGTGGAACGGCTGATGGCCGAATTGTCTGGCCGGATTAAGCCCGGGGATCGGGTTCTGGTCAAGCCCAATCTGGTCTCGGCCGTGCCCCTGGCCTGCACCGGACCCGAAGTGGTCCGGAGTGCCTGTCGCTGTCTGCTGGATGCAGGGGCCCGGGTCGTGGTCGGGGACTCGCCCGGGTTCGGCCGCGCCGGTAGCGTGGCCCGGGCCTGCGGCCTGGACCAGGCACTGGCCGATCTCGGGCTGACCGTGCAAACCCTTAACCAGCCAAGGCACGTTGTGGTTGGCACCCGGAGGATAGTCGTCTCTCGTCGAGCCATGGAGGCCGACCACGTCGTCAATGTGCCCCGTCTCAAGGCCCACTCCCAGATGCGGGTCACCGGAGCGATCAAGAACCTGTTCGGCTGCGTGCCCGGAACCCGCAAAGCCTGGATCCACGCTGTCCTCGGCGATCGGGGCAACCGTTTCCCCGGCCATCTGGTCGACGTCATAGCCGCCCTGCCCCCGGTCTTCAGTCTTGTGGATGCTGTCACGGCCATGCACCGCACTGGGCCCATGAAGGGCGAGGTCATCCAACTCGGCCTGCTGGCGTCTTCGCAAAACCCCGTGGCCCTGGACACGGCCCTCTGGACCATGCTCGGCCTGGACCCCGATCTGGTCCCCCTCTGGGCCGAATGCCGACGGCGAAACCTCCCCGGCAACCGGGCCGAAGACCTGATCTACCCTCTGTCCTCGCCCCGTGACTTCGATCTCTCGGGTTTTGTCGTGCCCGAAACTCTGGCCCCCGAAGCCTTCGGTCCGGTCCGCCTCGTCCGCAGTACGATCCGCCGTCTGGCGGCCCGCTTCAGCGTCTGAAAAGACTCCACCCCAACAACTCCTCTCGACAAGGCTGCCACTGTCTTGTCACGCCTTTGTCGAACATCTGCAACCATACCGAATCATTTTTGGTCTATCTTCAATGCCGGTCGGCCTTGGGCCGAATCTTGACATACGGTTTCGGGATTGAAGGCGGAAGCCTCCGGGGACGCCCCCTCCATGGCAACTGAACAACGAGGAAAAAATGAACACCATCGCCCGCTGTCTAACCCTGACATTGACTCTGGCCATTTTCGGTCCGGCATTTGCCCTGGCCGAACAGATTCTCGTCTACACCGCCCTCGAAGACGACGAGATCCCACGCTATATGGAACTCTTCAAAAAGGCCCACCCCGATATAACTGTGAACATCGTTCGCGACTCCACTGGCATCATCACCGCCAAATTCCTGGCTGAGAAGGACAATCCGCAGGCTGATGTGGTCTGGGGCACCGCCGCCACCAGCCTCATGCTGGCCGACCAGGCGGAACTGCTCGAGCCCTATGCTCCCAAAGGTCTGGACAAAGTCCGGCCCATGATGCGCGATGCCAAGAAGCCGCCCCATTGGGTCGGCATCAAGGCCTGGATGACCGGAATCTGCGTGAACACCATTGAGTGCCGGGCCTTGAACCTGCCCATCCCCGAGTCCTTCGCCGACCTCGTCAAGCCCGAGTACAAGGGCCGGTTGACCATGCCCAATCCGGCGTCGTCAGGCACCGGATTTTTGACCGTATCGGCCATCCTCCAACTCATGGGTGAGGAAAAAGGCTGGCAGTACCTGGACAAACTGCATGAAAACATCGCCCAGTACACCCATTCCGGTTCCAAGCCGGCCAAAATGGCCGGGGCCGGAGAAATCCCCATCGGCATTTCCTTCGGCTACCGGGGCATCATCCAGAAACAGAAGGGGGAGCCAGTTCACACAGTATTCCCCACAGAAGGCTCCGGATGGGACGTCGAGGCCAACGCCCTGGTCAAGAAACCGGCCATCAAGGCCGGGGCCAGAACCTTTCTCGATTGGGCCATCTCTCCGGAAGTCATGGCTGAATACGCCACGGTCTATCCAATCACGGCCTACCCCACCGGAGTGGCTATCCCTGAAGGGTATCCCCAGAACCCTGAAGCACAGCTGATCAAGAACGATTTCGACTGGGCCGCCAAGAACAGGGCCCGCATCCTGGAGGAATGGTCTAAACGCTACGACGGCAAGAGCGAGAAGAAATAGGCATACTGATCTGGCTCCTGTGAAATTGTCACCATGAGCCCGGCCGACGCCGGTCGACCCTCCCCGGAAATGATGAGGCGCTCCTGGCAAGAACCCGGAGCGCCTTTGCCAAGGAATACGAAATGGATACATCTCCCGATACGGCGGCCTACCTCGACGTCCGGAACGTGACCAAGACCTTCGGTCGCTTCAGGGCTCTGGACGATGTCAGCTTCTCGGTCTCGGCCGGAGAGTTCGTGACCATTCTCGGCCCCAGCGGCTGCGGCAAGACCACTATCCTGCGGGTCATCGCCGGACTGGAAAAACAGGACGCGGGCAGTATTCACATCAGGGGGCACGATGTCGGAATACTGCCGGTTTCCAGGCGCAACATCGGCATCGTGTTCCAGAACTATGCGCTCTTCCCGAACCTCACCGCCGCTGCCAATGTGGCCTACGGCCTGACTGGAAGCATGAGTGAACGGCGCCTGGTCCAGGGCCGGGTCGAGGAGCTCCTCGACCTAGTCGGGCTGACCGGCATGGGCGAAAAGTATCCGGCCCAGTTATCCGGAGGCCAACAACAGCGGGTCGCTTTGGCCCGGGCCATGGCCCTGTCCCCCAGTCTCCTGCTACTGGACGAGCCCCTTTCGGCCCTGGACGCCAAGGTCCGTATTCTTTTGCGAAGCGAAATCCGCCGCCTGCAAAAACGGCTGAACATCACCACCATCATGGTCACCCACGATCAGGAGGAGGCCCTGACCATGGCCGACCGCATCCTGGTCATGAATCAGGGCCGAGCGGCCCAGTACGGCACCCCTCTGGACATCTACGACCGCCCGGTCTCGCCATTCGTGGCCTCGTTCATCGGGTCCATGAACTTCATCCCCGGGGCCCGGGCCATCGACACCGGTAGTGTTTCGCTGGGAGGACTGACCCTTTTCCTGGACAACGGAGACAACGGTCGGGACATTGAGCGTAACGCCAGGATGGCCGTTGCCATCCGCCCCGAGGACGTGCTCATCGCTCCCGGGGCCAGAGCCGGGAAAAACCGGGTTCCCAACGAGGTCCGCGCCAAGGTCAGGTTCATGGAATATCGAGGGGCCGTCTACCGGGTCCAGATGGACCTATGGCTCGAACATGGCAGCGAGGCCCCCATAGAGGCCGAGATCCCCACGGAAAAAATCCGTCGTCTGTCCGTCCGCGAGGACAGTCTTTTGGACCTGGTCCTTCCCCCCGACCGCCTGCGAGTCTATCCCATGGACCAGACCGGAATTCACGCCTGATGCCTGGACGTGAAGGAGTCGGGCCTATGGGGCCCGGACCGGCCTCGAAACCAAACCTGGATATAGGGATATGGGCCAGGCGGGGGCTCATTGTACTGCTTTGCCTCTGGCTTCTGGTGGCCGTGGTTCTGCCCCTGTACGCACTGCTCTCCAAGGCCATGCTGAACGAACAGGGCCATTTTGTCGGAATGGCAAATTTCGTCAGGTATTTCCAGACTCCGTCCCTGTCGAATTCTCTGACCAACTCTCTCACGGTGGCCGTGACGACCACCTTTTTCTCGGTCGGCCTCGGTTTTGCCTTTGCCTATGCCCTGACCAGGACCTGCATCCCCTTCAAGGGCCTCCTGAAGAGCCTAGTCCTGATTCCTCTCTTTGCTCCGACCCTCTTGAACGGCATAGCCCTTATCTATCTCTTCGGAAACAAGGGGCTGATCACCAGAGGGTTCTTCGGAACCCTGCCGGGTTTCGATATAGGACTCTACGGGGCCACTGGCATCATCATCTCCGAAATTATCTACACCTTCCCCCAGGCCACGCTCATCCTCTGTGTCGCCCTCTCAATTACCGACGCCAGACTCTACGAGGCCGCGGCCTCGCTGGGGGCATCCAGATGGCGGATTTTCAAGACCGTGACTCTTCCCTCGGTCAAGTATGGGTTGATCAGCGCCGTCTTCGTCTGCTTCGTGCTTGCCTTTACCGATTTCGGGGCCCCCAAGGTGGTTGGCGGCTCCTACAACATCCTGGCCACGGATATCTACAAGCAGGTCATCGGGCAGCAGAATTTCATCATGGGCGCGGTGGTCAGCGTGGTCCTGCTCATTCCTGCCGCCCTGGCCTTTATCGTGGACCGAATCATCCAGCGCCGCCAGACGGCTCTCATCGCGGCTAGATTCGTACCCCTGAAACCGGACCCTCACCCGCTTCGCGACGGGTTTTTCCTGTCATTCTGCATCGTCGTCACCGTTTTGATCCTGGGTTTTTACGCCACGGCCCTGTTCGCCTCCCTGGTCAAAGTCTGGCCCTACAATCTCGAACTCGGATTCTGGCACTATACCTTCCGGGGCACGGGCGGCGGCGGATACGAAGCTTTTTTCAATTCCCTGCGCATGTCCCTGTATTCGGCCATGTTCGGCACGGCTATCACCTTCACCGGGGCCTATCTGATCGAAAAGACCAGGGGTCTGAGAGGCCTGCGAGCCTTGGCCTACTTCCTGTCCATCATTCCCCTGGCCCTGCCCGGTCTGGTCATCGGATTGGCCTACATTTTCTTCTTCAACGCCCCGGACTGGAACATCCTAGGCCTTCGAATCCCCAATCCCTTCAACCCCCTCTACGCGACCATGGGCATCCTCGTCCTCTCCAACATTGTCCATTTCTACGCGGTGAGCTTTCTCACGGCCACTACGGCCCTCAAGCAGTTGGACAAGGAATTCGAGACCGTCTCCGAATCCATGGGCGTTCCGTTCTACAAAACCTTTTTCCGGGTCACCACGCCGATCTGCCTGCCAGCCATCTTGGAGATCTTTATGTACTATTTCGTAAATTCCATGGCGACGGTCTCGGCCGTGATCTTTCTCTATTCGTCCAACACCACCCTGGCCTCAGTGGCCGTGGCTAACATGGACGACGCTGGCGACATCGCCCCGGCCTGCGCCATGTCCATGCTCATCGTCGGAGCCAACATCCTCGTCCGCATCCTGTACGGCCTGACCACCAGGGGCTTCAAACAACGCGCCCAGGCCTGGGTAACCCGCTGATACGCAAGGAACACATCATGACAAAACCATTCGTATACCTCGAAACATACCGTGGGCCTGTTTTGGCCGTTATTCTGGACTGGGCCGGAACGGCCGTGGATTACGGATGCATCGGCCCCACAGAGGTATTTCATCGGGCCTTCGCCGCTCTGGGCGTGGAGGTCGATCGGAACGAAATCCGCCCCTTCATGGGTCTGAAAAAAATCGATCACGTCCGGGCCATGTTCGCCCTGGAAAGCGTAGCCGAGAAATGGCGTCAGACCCACGGCGCGTTGCCGGACGAAGACGACATCCACCGCGTCTATGCTCTCCTGGAGCCCATGATGATCGAAGCCGTCACCACACACGCTCTGCCCATCCCCGGGGTTGCCGAATCTGTGGATTCCTTGCGAAGCCGAGGCATCCGTATCGGCTCATCCACGGGCTACACCCGGCCCATGATGGAAGCCCTGGCACCCGTGGCAGCAATTCACGGCTACGCACCTGACCGATGGGTCTGCAGTTCCGATGTTCCAGACGGAAGGCCCTGCCCGTGGATGTGCTACCAGAATGCCTTGGCCCTCCAGACCTACCCCATGGCCGCCATGATCAAGATCGGCGACACAATTGCCGACATCCACGAAGGACGCAACGCCGGCATGTGGAGCGTGGCCGTAACCAGAACCAGCGTCGAACTCGGCCTGACCCGGGCTGAGACCGAGGCTCTTCCTCCGGACGAATTGCGGGCCA
>RZZR01000091.1 GCA_009929795.1 Deltaproteobacteria bacterium
CTGGCCATCGGCGGCAACCATCTCATTCACGCCGCCCGCAAGAATATCGGACTGACGGCCCTGATTCTGAACAACAACATCTATGGCATGACCGGTGGGCAGAAATCCCCCACCAGCCCCTTCGGATCCGTCACGTCAACCAGCCCCTTCGGCCAGATCGAGAAGGACTTCGACGTTGTCGAACTTCTGAAAGCCGCAGGAGCCAACTACGTGGCCCGAAGCACAGTCATGCACGTCAATCTCATGGACCGTCTGCTCCAGGAGGCCTTGACCAAGCCCGGCTTCAATGTCCTTGAAGTCATGACCCCCTGCCACACCCAGTATGGGCGTAAGAACAAGTTCAAGACCAACGTCGAAATGTACAAATGGTACAAGAAGACGGCCATGCCCCTGGATCGTTTCCTGGAACTCCCGCCGGATAAACAGAAGGACCGGATCCCCATAGGCGTCTTTGCCGACCGAGGATGCCCGGGTCTGGAGGAGCGGTACTACGGACTCAAGGAAAGATTGACCACGGGGGGCACGCGATGAAACCGAAAATCCCCATTGAACGCTTCGAAATCAGGCTGTCAGGATTGGGCGGTCAGGGAATTTTGACTCTGGGCCGAATCATGGGCGAGGCCCTGGCTCTCCACCATGGTTACGAGGTCGCCCAGACCCAGAGTTACGGACCCGAGGCCCGCGGAGGGGCCAGCCGCGCGGATTTGGTGATCAGTATGGACCGCATCAGCTACCCCAAGCCGGTCAGCCTGGATCTTCTGGTGGCTCTGAGCCAGGAGGCTTGCAACCTCTACTTCAGAAACCTCAAACCCGAAGGCCGTTTGCTGGTCGACACCACTCTGGTCAGTCAGACCCCGTCCAATGTATTCTGGGGCCTGCCGTTCACCGAGCTGGCCAAGGAAAAAATTGGGCTGGCCCAGACCACCAATGTGGTCGCCCTCGGGGCCTTGAGCCACATCCTGCCCTTCATGAACCCCGCGGCAGTCAAAAAATGCCTGTTGGGGATTCTTCCCCCCAAGATTCACGAAATCAACAAAAAGGCCTTCGACCTTGGACTCAAGCAGGCCAAAAAGCATCTGGCCGACTCACCGACAGATTGGGGTCTCTCCTCTTGATGACTACGAGGCGTGCCCTACGCAGTCATTCATGGCCGGCCAGGAAACCGTTTGCCCGCACTGTCCTTTCCCTTTCTCCAGATGTGGTGCCAGGCCGCCCAGGAGACTCCTGCGGCCAGGACCAGCATGGTTAGAATCGCCCATCCCCAAACCTTGAACTCCCCTATCAGGGCCGTCAATCCCTGGCCGAACCCGTAGCCGACCGAGGCCAAAACCACCGACCAGACCCAGGACCCGACGGCATTGAAAATGAGAAATCGGGGCCATGGGTATTTCCACAACCCTACGCCCAACGCCCCTGCCGTTCGAAAGCCAGGGATGAACCTCGCCCCCATGACGAATAGAGCCTTCCATCGAAAAAGCAGGGCCTCAATCCGTTCGATCTTCCCTCGGACCCGCTCGACCCTGCCTGCGGCGAATCCAACTCCATACCGACCGAAGGCGTACCAGACAAGGCAATCCACAAAGCTTCCAACAGCCCCGGCGGCAACCACCCATGGAAACAGTTCCATGAGACCTCTGTGGGCGGCGAATCCGGCCAGGGTCAGGACGGTTCCTCCTTCCAGCACCGTACCGATGACAATGGCCACATATCCGTATTGGGCCAGGAACTCTTCCAACTCGCTCTCCTCTATGTCCTGACCTTCAAATTCTATTGATGGCCTCAAATATCTCCCGGTGCTGGACACTGGAACTCAGCCCGAACCGAGCGGCCGTAACGTCGATTCGAGACTTGAAATCCGTCAGGTCCGTCCCGGACAGGACATCGATCTCAAAAATCATCGAGAAAGTCTCCTCCCGCTTGATGGCCTTAAGATTGGTGATATTGCACCCGAAGCTGCTCATGACCCGACTGAAGGCCGCGATCTGCCCGGGGCAGTCCGGACCTGTGGTCGTGACCACGAAGGCCCAGGCTGCCAAGGCAGAAGCCTGCCGCTCGGAACGAGCGACGGGCTTCACCTTCAGAGACAGCCCACGTCGCCTCAGATGCTCCCTGAGCGTTGCCTCCAGGCCCGTGGGTTCACCTCCGGAAACAATGAAAATCGCCGCGAATTCGCCTTGCAGAATGGTCTGGGTCAAATCCTCGATATTGAATCCCAAATCCAGGAGGCATTCGGACACGTCGGCCACGATACCGGGACGATCCTCGCCGAGCACGGACAAAGCATAGGTCATGGGTTTCTCCTCGCGGTCCGGTCCAAGACCACGTTTTCGGTCTTATCTTTCGGATAATTTCAAAACGAATAACGAAGCTACAAACAAAAATTTAAAATAAATAACACGGAAAAAATAATTATTTATTTTTCAAATATAAATAATATTAACATAATATAATTTATAATATTTTATTGTCGCTTCAAGAATTTACTACCTCTAAATCAATAGCTTATAAACAACAAGCAAAAAAATACTCCTCTTTGCCCTTCCAATGGCATTGACCTAACTCGAACATTTTCGTTAGTAATTGCAGCAGTAACAGGTTGTGCGGCGGAGATGTACTTTGCGGACTACTGTCCGGACTTGATGTTTTCTCCACCCGTCTGGGAACTTGACCCTTCGTTGGGGTCTTAACCGCATCCGCCTGCCCGGGATTGTCCCAATGCAAGCGGTAAGCCTATTTCGAGGAAGGGAGGTTGTTATGAAGTTTTCCGTAGGTCTTGGAAAAGACAATGCCGAGGAACGGCTCAAAGCCTCGGGCGTGTCACGTCGTGACTTCATGAAGTTCTGTACTGCGGTGGCCGCCGTCATGGGAATGGAGGCGTCCTTTGCGTACAAGGTGGCACACGCTCTGACCGCCAAGCGCCGTCCGTCCGTGGTCTGGTTGCACAACGCCGAATGCACCGGATGCTCCGAATCCATCCTGAGGACAGTTGAGCCTTACGTCGACTCACTGATCCTTGACACCATTTCTCTTGACTACCACGAGACCCTCATGGCCGCCGCTGGCCATCCGGCCGAGGAGGCCCTGCACCAGGCCGTGTCTTCGCCCCACGGTTTCATCTGCGTCGTCGAGGGAGCCATCCCCACCAAGGACGGTGGTCTGTACGGCAAGGTCGGCGGTCGGACCATGCTCGAAATCTGTTCCGACATCATTCCCAAAGCCCAGGCTGTCATCTCTTATGGTACCTGCGCAACCTACGGCGGTGTCCAGGCCGCGGCCCCGAATCCGACCGGAGCCAAGGGTGTCAACGACGCTCTGAAGTCCCTGGGAGTCAATTCCATCAACATCCCCGGTTGTCCGCCCAATCCCTACAACTTGGTCGGCACCATTGTTCATTACCTGACCAAGCAGTCCATCCCCGAACTGGATGACTACAATCGTCCGCTCATGTTCTACGGCGAGAGTGTTCACGATCTCTGCGAACGCCTCGACCACTTCAACAACGGCGAATTTGCCCCATCCTTCGATTCAGAAGAGGCCCGCAAGGGATGGTGCCTGTATCAGTTGGGCTGCAAGGGTCCCATGACCTTCAACAACTGCCCGAAGATTAAATTCAACCAGACCAACTGGCCGGTCCAGGCCGGACATCCCTGCATCGGCTGTAGCGAGCCGGATTTCTGGGATTCCATGAGCCCCTTCTACGAGGAAGGCTAGAGACTCCGGCCACTGCCTTCAAGGCAATGGCTCCGGACCGAAAGTGGTGAAAACCAAAACGACAATCAAAGAATCGGAGGATTGAACATATGTCCGGTTGCAAGCCAAGTTCCGCTCCCGGGGTAATGGCCACCCCGTTCGCCAAACAGTTCAACGGCCCCATCGTCGTTGATCCGGTCACCCGCATTGAGGGTCACCTGAAGATCGAGGTCGAGGTCGAAAACGGCAAGGTCAAAGACGTCTGGTCCAGCTCCCAGCTCTTCCGGGGTCTGGAGACCATCCTCAAGGGCCGCGACCCCAGAGACGCCCAGCATTTTACCCAACGGGCCTGCGGCGTGTGCACCTACACCCACGCCCTGGCCTCCACCCGGTGCGTGGACAACGCCGTCGGCGTCGACAAGAACCTGCCGGCCAACGCTCGCATCATCCGCAACTTGGTCATGGCTTCCCAGTATCTGCATGACCACATCGTCCATTTCTATCATCTCCATGCCCTGGACTGGGTTGATGTCGCCAGCATCCTGGCCGCTGATCCCAAAAAGGCCGCCAGCATCGCCACGAGCATCTCGCCCAAAAAAACCACGGCCGAAGACCTCAAAGCCGTTCAAGACCGGGTCAAGGCCCTCATCGACAGCGGTCAGCTGGGCATCTTCACCAACGCCTTCTTCTTGGGCGGGCACGATGCGTACTATCTGCCCCCGGAGATCAACCTCATCGCCACGGCCCACTACCTGGAAGCCCTGCATCTGCAGGTCAAAGCCGCCCGGGCCATGGCCGTCTTCGGTGCCAAGAACCCCCACACCCAGTTCACCGTCGTTGGCGGGGTGACCTGCTACGAAGGTCTGACCCCAGCCAGGATCAAGGAATACGTCTCCCTTTGGAAGGAGACCAAGCAGTTCATCGACGAGTGCTATGTCCCCGATGTGGTTGCCGTTGCCAAGTACTACAAAGACTGGGCCGGCATCGGCGGAACCACTAACTTCCTGACCTTCGGCGAGTTCCCGACCGTCGAAAACGATCTGAACAGCCGCTGGCTGCCGGCAGGTGTCATCTGGAACCGCAACTTGGCTCAGGTCGACCCCTTCCATCCTGACTACGTTCTTGAACACGTCCGCCACAGCTGGTACAAGGGCGACGCAGCTCTGCATCCCTATAAGGGTGTCACCGACCCACAGTACACCTCCTACACGGATCGCGACCGCTATTCTTGGATGAAGGCTCCCCGATACCAGGGGGCTCCCATGGAAGTCGGCCCCTTGGCCGCCATGCTCGTGGCCTACGGAAAGGGCCAGCCTGAAGTACAGGCCGTGGTCAACTACGTTCTTAAAGAACTGAACGTCGGCCCCGAGGCCCTGTTCTCTACCCTGGGCCGCACCGCTGCCCGCTGTATCGAGGCCAAGGTCACCTCCGACAAGACCGGAGACTGGGTCAACGAACTGGAAAACAACCTGGCCAAGGGTGACAATGTCATTTACAAAGATTGGAAAATGCCCGACCAGGCCGAGGGTGTCGGTTATGCCACCGCCCCCCGCGGTGCCCTAAGCCACTGGATCAAGATCAAGGGCGGCAAGATCGAGAACTTCCAGCTTGTGGTTCCTTCCACATGGAACTTTGGCCCGCGGTGCGCCGCCGGCAAGATCGGACCGGTTGAAGAGGCCCTTGTCGGCACTCCCATCGCCGACCCCAAGCGTCCGGTGGAAATCCTCCGCACGGTTCACTCCTTTGATCCCTGCATCGCCTGCGGCGTGCACGTCATCGACTCCAGGACCAATGAAGTCTACAAGTTCAAGGTCCTGTAGTCCCATTTGATACCATTCAATCCAAAGGCGGGGGCCTGAATTTCAGGCCCCCGCCTTTTCATCGTGCAGGGAGCGGAAAGCGATGGCAGTTAACCGGAAGAGGATTCTGATCCTTGGCGTGGGCAATGTCCTGTTCACCGACGAAGGTGTCGGGGTCAGGGCCGCCATGGATCTAGAAAGAGAATTCGAGTTCACCGACAACATCACCGTCATGGACGGAGGAACCCTGGGTACCAAGCTCATGGGCCCGATCATGGAGTCAGACCTTTTGATCGTCATTGACGCCGTCCTGGGCGACGGTCAGCCCGGCGATATCTACCACCTGACCGGTGAGGATCTGCGGAAAAGTCTGGCCTTCAAGAACTCCCTTCACCAGACCGATCTGGTGGACACCCTCATTTATTGCGAACTGGCCGGCCATCGGCCCGAGGCTATCATCATCGGCATGGAACCTCACGATTATAAAACCATGTCCACGGGGCTCTCGGAAAAAGCCGAGTCATGTCTGCCGACCCTCAAGGAAGCCGTCCTAAAAGAAATCGGGAAATGGGGTGGAACAGCGATTCGGCGTTCGGTTACATTGCCTGATGAATCCCCCTTTATCTAACAAGGAGCTGTGACCGTGTGCCTGGCCATCCCATCACAGATCAAGTCTATTGAAAATGGCGTTGCCGTCTGCCGAGTCGGAGAAGGCGAAACCGAGGTAAAGGCCTCGCTGATGATCATTGACGAACCTGTCGAGGTCGGCGACTTCGTCATCATGCACGCCGGATTTGCCATCAGAAAACTTGACCTCAAGGAAGCACAGGAATCGTTGAACATCCTCAGGGATATGGCCCGCATAGCCGGGTCCGATCCAAACGAGGAAATCAATTTCTGAGCAACAAAATTTGTCCTTTCCGAAGCCATCGGCTATGTATCTGTGAACCATGCAGGGAGCTGATCACGCCAATTTTTCTAACCGTTTCAACTGCCTCGCCGCTCTTCCCAGAGTGTCATTTTTATTTTATCATATTGATTTAAAAAGATAAATCTTCGTTGACTTCAACGGCCAGGAAGACGATATAACCGCTTCCCAGCCCGCCTTGATCGCCCTTTCGTAGGCAGGCCCAACCCCATCCCCCCGAGGCCCGCATGCGGTCGCCCCTTGTCCTGGCCATAATCCTTCTGGTGGCCAGCAACGCCTTCATGACCATAGCCTGGTACGGCCACCTCAAATATCTCAGGAATTCCATGTGGCTGGTGGCCGCACTGCTCAGTTGGGGCGTGGCTCTCTTTGAATACCTCCTCCAAGTTCCGGCGAATCGTCTGGGTCATCAATCCTTAACCATCCCCCAGTTGAAGATCCTGCAGGAAGTCATTTCCTTGGCGGTCTTCATTCCCATTGCCATCCTCGTCCTGGGGGAACGGCCCAGACTGGGCTACTACCTGGCCTCCTGCTGCCTGGCCGGGGCCGTGTATTTCATCTTCTGGTTCAAAGACTGACATCGGGCTTGGCGGCCCCGGGCTCGAACTGCATGCTGTGCAGCTTGGCGTACAAGGAACAACCGGCCAAAAGTTCGGCATGGTCGCCGATGCTGATGATGCGCCCCTTTTCCATGACCACGATCCGGTCTGCGGACAAGACTGTGGACAACCGGTGGGCGATGATAATGCTGGTCCGCTCCTTCATCAGATTATCCAGGGCCATCTGCACGATGCGCTCGGACTCTGTGTCCAAGGCGCTGGTGGCCTCGTCGAGAATGAGCAAGGGCGGGTTCTTCAGTAAAGCCCTGGCAATGGTGATCCGCTGCTTCTGTCCACCCGACAGCTTCACTCCCCGCTCGCCAATGACCGTGTCGTAACCGTTGTCCATTTCGACAATGAAATCATGGGCAAAAGCCGTCCTGGCCGCCCGCTCGACGTCCTCGCGCGTCACGCCCTGGCTACCGTAGGCGATATTGTCGTGAATGCTGGCATTGAATAGGAAGTTATCCTGGGAGACGATGCCCATGGATCGTCTGAGGCTGTTCAGGGTGTATTCCTCCAAGGGTTGGGTGTTCAGAAGGATGGTGCCCTCCTGGGGTAGATAGAATCTCGGAATCAGATTGACCAAGGTGGTCTTCCCGGATCCACTGGGGCCGACAATGGCCAGCTTCTCGCCGTGCCCGATGTTCAGATCGATTTTTTGCAGGGCCGGAACATTTGTTCCCGGATAGGTAAAGCCCACCCCCTTGAGTTCCAGTCGCTCGAACACCGGGGACACCTCCCTGCTTCCACCATCCTCGACGATCACCTCGGGAGAATCCAGAACCTCGAATACCCGCTCAGCTCCGGCCAGAGCCCTCTGGATGGTCATGTTGGCATCGTTTAGCTTCTTGACCGGGTCGTAGAGCATGATCAGGGCGGTCATGAAGGAAAAGAACGTCCCGGGCGTGGACTCGCCCGAGATGACCTGCATACCTCCGTACCAGACGATAAGGCCCATACCCAAGGCCCCGATAAGCTCCATGACCGGCGAAGACAATTCGTTGTAGACTATTTCGCCTACGGCCACCTTGACCAGACGTTCGTTCTCCCGCTCGAAAGAGCTGGCCTCCTTCTTTTCCGTCCCAAAGGCCTTGACCACCCGAATTCCGCTGAAAATCTCCTGAAGGAACACAGAAATGTCTGAGATCTTGGCCTGATTCTTTCGACCCAGACGCCGGAGCTTTCGTCCGAAGTAGATGAACGGATACACGGCCAGGGGCAGGACCAGAACGGCAAAGGATGCCAGATAGGGATCACGCCAGAACACGACCACCAAAAGACCAGCCATGGTCAAAACCTGCCGGACCAGCATGACCATGGCCGGAAGGCTCCGGCGGATCTCGGTCACGTCGTTCAAGATCCTGGACATGAGCATGCCCACCTGGTTGTCCTCGAAAAACCGGCAGGGTAGCCGGACGACCTTGGCGAAGAGTTCGTTTCGCAGGGTCTCGAGGACCTTCAGGCCGCAATAGTTCATTTCGTAATTCTGCAAAAACCGAAAAATCCCCTTGACCAGGAAGACCGCCACCAGGATCAGGGGAAGCCAGAGCAGGGCCTTGGGGTCCTTGTTGATGAAGATATCGTCCAGGGCTGGCTTGACCAGAAAGGCCACCGCTCCGGTGCAGGCCGCGACGATGGCCATGGACACCAGGGAAATGACGATTCTGAACTTGAACGGCAGGAAATAGAGCAACGAGCGCTTGATGAGCCGTAAACTATCTGCCCGTTGCAATTCATATTGAAGTTTCATGTATCCACCGTTGAGGTTGCGTGATGGAAATCGTCCAATAAAAGGACCGCCATGGGAAGTGCTTGCAAATCACGTCCATGTCAAATCCGGGCTTGCGGGGAATCGTCTGTTTGATATAGGGAAAAAACATGCTGGAAATTAATTGGGTTCGGCCTCATCTCGTTTCCATATTGCCCTGCCTCTGCCTCGTGCTGGCCATGGTCTCGGGATGCCGGCCGGACCAATCCCAGTCATGGCAGGGCTATGTCGAGGGGGAATACGTCTATGTCGCCGCCCCAAAGGGCGGCAAACTTCTCTCCAGGCCTCTTTCCAGAGGCCAGGAAGTAATAGCTGGAACCCTGGCCTTCGCCCTTGACGATGTCTTTGAACTGGCCGCCGTGGACGCAGCCCGACAGGAACTTGAGCAGTCCAGAAGCACCCTGGCCGACATGCGCAAAGGCGCCAGACCGTCGGAGCGGGAGACCATCCAGGCCCGTCTGGACAAGGCCAAGGCCGAGGCCGAACTGGCCCGTCTTGAATACGACCGCCGAATCGACCTGCTCGATGACGGAACCATCGCCCGCGAAGATCTGGACAAAAAAAAGAGCCTGTACGAGACGGCCTCCCAACAGGTCCGACAGATCGAAGCTGAATTGCGGACTTCGGCCTTGGGCTCGCGCATCGACGCCATCCGGGCCGCCGAAGCCCAGGTCCGGGCCGCCGAGGCCGGATTGGCCCAGGCGATCTGGAATCTGGACCAAAGAACCCAGAACGCCTCGGTCTCCGGCTTGGTTTTCGACACCTTCTTCAACCCCGGGGACTGGGTTCCGGCCGGACGACCCGTTTTGGCCATCCTGCCCCCGGGCCTGCGAAAGGTCCGATTCTTTGTTCCCGAGCCCCTTCTCGGGTCCATCCGCCCCGGACAGACCGTCAGGGTAACCTGGGACGGCCAGTCCGAACCATTGGCCTGCACGGTCAGCTACGTCTCCACTCGGGTCGAATACACCCCGCCGGTCATCTACTCCAGCCAGAGTCGGGCCAAGCTGGTCTTCATGGTCG
>RZZR01000092.1 GCA_009929795.1 Deltaproteobacteria bacterium
GCTTTGCACAAGAAATATTACTTGTAAGATTTGCCAATTCTCATCCCAGAATCTCCCGAACTACGGCCGCAAGCTCCCTCAACTGAAAGGGCTTGCTGATGAATCTCTCGGCACCCAACGCAAGAGCATTCTTTCCGGAATCATTGGCCGTGTATCCGCTGGCAATGATTACCTTGACCGTTGGATTCATCCGGATGAGTTCTTGAAGACACCTCTGCCCGCCCATGCCAGGCATGCCCAGGTCCATGATTACTACGTCGATGGACGACCCCTTCTCGGCATACAAGATAATGGCTTCCTCGCCGCTCGCCGCAGCAAGCACCGTGTAGCCGCAAGCCTGCAACCCCTCGACAGTCAGTTCGCGAACGTCAAACTCGTCATCCACCACAAGAATGGTTTCCGTGCCAGTAAGCGGGGCGCTTGTTTCCAAAGCCTCCCTAGGACGGCACTCCGCCACCCCATGCAGGGCAGGCCAATAGACTTTGAAAACCGTGCCTTGCCCAGGCTCACTGTAACAAAGAATGTGGCCGTTATGGTCCTTGACGATCCCATAGACCGACGCCAAGCCCAAGCCGGTACCCTTGCCGATCTCCTTGGTGGTAAAAAAAGGATCAAAGGCGTGATCCAAGATTTGGCTATCCATGCCGATCCCCGTGTCCGTCACGCTCAGCAGCACATACTCCCCAGGTTCCGCGTCTAAGTGTACCCTTGTGAAGTCAGCGTCCAATGTTGCATTGCTTGTCTCAATGATCAGCTTGCCGCCGTCCGGCATGGCATCCGCGGCATTGCTCCCCAAGTTGAGCAGTACCTGTTCAACCTGCGTCGGGTCGGCATTGATCAACCATAGCGAACTGTCCAGATGCGCCTCTATGTCGACCATCCTGGGGATGGTCCTCTTAAGCATCGTGACGGTTTCGTCCACCTCCCGGTTCAAGTCTATGGGTTGTTTCCATGCCTCAGACTTGCGACTGAAAAAGAGCATCTGCTTGACAAGCTGGGCTGCCCGGCCAATAGATTTTTCCATTTTTTTCAAACGGTCGGCCACAACTGAGGTCTCAGAGACATCCTTCTGAAGCAACTGCACATGTCCGGTCATGGCCTGCAGGAGATTATTGAAATCATGGGCCACGCCCCCGGCCAAGGTACCCAAAGATTCCATTTTCTGGGCATGAGCGAGTTGGGCCTGAAGCTTTCTGCGCTCCTCCTCTGCCCGCTTACGTTCGGTGACATCTCGGTCAAATGCGATACCCAGGAAACGCCCCTTGTACTCTATGTAATTGGTGGTCACCTCCACCGGAAAAAACCTGCCGTCCTTTGTCCGGTGAAGCCCCTCAAAGGTCATTCTCTTTTGCTTTTTCAGGTCCGCCTTGTGCTGTTCCCACCTCTCGGGAGGAAATTCCGGGTCAATGTCAAATATTTCAGCGCCCAAAAGTTCCTCCTGAGAATATCCCAGGGAAAAATATGCAGCGTCGTTGGCGTAGGCAATTTTCCCATCGGCATCCACCCAAAGGATGCTGTCCGGCGCGCGATCCATGGCGAACTGTGTCAGGAGCAAAGCCTCCTCATCTTGCTTGCGCTGTGTGATGTCCATGACAAACCCATAATAATTGCCAACATCCTTGCCGTCACCCTGAATCTGCTTGGCATGTATGGCTCCCCAAAATTCCGTCCCGTCCACACGGCAAAAACGGCATTCATAGTTGTCCACTTTACCATTCATTTGCAAAAGGGCCTTGAAGGTCTCCCGGTTCTTCGGATCGGCATAAATCTGCCTGCCGATATCGGTAACTGAACGTATCATACTCTCGGGAGAATCGTAGCCAAACATTCTGGCAAAAGCCGGGTTGACTGAGACGAAACTGCCACTAGGCGTAGAGGCGAAAACTCCTATTGGCGCGTTCATTAAAATATCATGCGTATCAAAAAAATTAGCCTTGGCGGGCTCTTTTTTCATTTTTGAAGAACTGGGCATAATAGTCTCCGCAAATGAGATGCCACGACAAAATGACTTTTTTCAGCAAGAATGAATATCGACATAATTTTTTGAAACCAATGTTTGGTGTAATTTTGTAGCATCCCGAAATGAATGGCAAGTCTTTTGGCCCTGAGGCACGACACATGACCACTGCCAAGCAGGCCGTCGAAGAGTTTTGCTTATCCTTGCGCTTTGGCCCAGGCCTGAATAAATCCTTCTTCGGGCAAGAAATTTTGTCCACTTCCTTCGTTGAACAATGAAAATTTGAACTTTTGGCAATGTCGCAGCAGTTGAGGATTTTTGAACGGACTGCGAAAAATCCCTCTGGACAGCAGCAATATTTTACAAGACGGCACCGCTGCTGCCGTGCGATTTGTCTCGGTGCGTGCGCCATGCAAGGCGCAGAGAGGGCAGGAGATACTATGAGAGAAGGAATTGTCAGGTATGTACGGCCAAGAGAAATCCAAGGCCTTGAAATTCAGGAAGTGATCAATTCCAACTATTCGTTTCCGAATCACACCCATGGGTTCCACTCCGTGGGAGTCATGGACGCTGGCAGTTGTTACTGTCGCCGACCAAGATCGGGAAACGCCTTTGTCCGAGGGGGGGAGATCGCCCTGTTCAACCCCGGGCTGGTCCATTCCGGAGTGATCGAGGATTCGAAGACGCGTATTTCCTATCGGGTTTTCAGCTTCGAAAACCCACTGATCGAAAAGGCCCTGCAGGACCTCGCCGGAAAGGATGGCCTGCCCGAGTTCAAATCCGTTGTCGTCAAAGACAGGCTCACGTCCGACACCCTATCCCGTCTCAACCGGGCCGCCGTATCCGGAACGAGCAGGCTGGCTCTCGACGCGGCCCTTGCCCGGGCAGCCGCCGTCCTGCTGACCCGTCACTGTGAAATCGCCTCCCGGGTCCCCAAGACCAGGGAATCAGGAGCAGTCCGAAGAGCCCAAGATTATCTGCACGGAAACCTGTCTGAGAAGGTATCCCTCGAAAAACTGTCCGAGGTCACCGGTCTGTCCAGATACCACCTTCTTCGAGTCTTCAGGGAATCCATCGGCCTGCCTCCCCATAGCTACCACCTGCAGCTACGCATCGAACACGCCAAACAGCTCCTCCGCTCCGGCATACCCTTTGCCGATGCCGCACTGCGAAGCGGCTTCTCCGATCAAAGCCACTTCGGCAATACATTTCGCAAATACACCGGCGTCACCCCCTCACAGTACACGAGCACACGGCTGTAGTCGCATTTTCAGTCCGTTGCTTCTGTCCGCAAGGAGAAAACCATGGAGATTGATACTTCCAGCCCGAAAATGATCCCAGTGCTGGCAGTGCTCGGCGCGGTCCTGCTCTGGGGAAGCGCCTTCGCAGCCATGAAGCACTTGGTCGAAACCCTGAACCCGTGGGCGGTCATGTGGCTGCGGACGGGCATCGCCACCCTGGTCCTCACACCGTTCACAGCCCGTCTTGCCGGGCCTGTCACAAAAGGGCGCGACCGCATCGCCCTGGCCCTCATGGCCTTGTTCATGCCCTGTCTCTACTTCCTGTTCGAATCCTACGCCCTGACCTTCACCTCGGCCACTCAGGCCGGGCTTGTCTCCGCTTCCCTGCCGATCATGGTGGCCGTGGGCGCCAGCATCTTCTTCAAAGAACGAACCAGCCTTTGGGGCTGGCTCGGGCTGGCTCTGTCCATAGCCGGAGTCGCCGCCCTGACATTGACCGGATCGCCTTCGCCCAATGCGCTCAACCCTGCCCTGGGCAATATGCTCGAACTGTTGGCCATGGCCTGTGCCGCCGGATACATGCTTTTGGTCAAGCGGCTCTCGGCCAGTTACGGACCGTGGACCCTGACCGCGGTCCAAAACGCGGCTGGCTGTCTGTTCTTTCTCCCCGGGCTCTATATGCTTCTTCGCGACGGAATGGGGGAGAACCCGCTTGGTTTGCTCTTCGTGGCCGGGTATCTTGGGGCCTTTGTAACCCTTGGGGCCTTCGGAATGTACAACGTGGGCATGAGCCGTCTCCCCGCAGGCAAGGCCTCGGCCTTCATCAACCTCGTTCCCGCCGTTGCTGCCTTTTTCGGCTGGATGGTGCTGGGTGAGACCCTGACCTTCACCCAGATGCTCGCCTCGGGGATCATCTTCGCCGGGGTCGCTCTCGCTCAACGCGGCGAACACATCAGACGGGATATCCACGCACTCGCCGCATATTTCGGCCACGCATGGCAGAAGAAAGCAACGGTCCAGGTTCAAAAATAATCGGCAACCTTCGGATGCGGTTCCCGACGGTTCAGAGAGGCCGAGGCCCCATGAGCTCACGGCCTCTTGAACACCAATTCCCCAACTCCCGGCAGTTTCACCAGAAGGCCGCCGTCCTGGTTCCTGGTCTGAACCACCCCGCCGGTTCTGGTATGCAGGGAGACGCTACCCTCCCGGGCGGCCCAGAAGAATTCCACGGTCTCTCCCTCGTGAATCCAGATACCCCGGCCACCCTCCGATAGCTCCATCCGAATTACTTTTCCCGCCTCGTCTCGGGCCTCGTATTTTCCGATGAAGGGCTCGGAGCCTGGACCGCATGCCAGGATGGAACCCAGGATCACGATGGACAGCCAAATCCGGAAACTCATGTCTCCATCTCCTCCAGGGGTTGAAAGAGCAGCCGGTCAACCTGAAGCGACCGGTCGAACAAAAAAACGTGGACAATCATGGCCAGCCAAATCAGATCCCGAACAACGGTCTTCCAGCTGATGGGGTCCTCGATGGTCTTGAAGCACCCGCACCCGATGGGCGCGTCCCAATAGAGGTTGATGACGATAGCCACGGTGAACAGGACCATCAACGCCCCGAGGATGGAGGCCGAGGCCTTTGTTCGGAAACCGACCACCAGCATCAACCCGCAGATCAGTTCCAGCCAGGGCATGGTCACGGCCATGAAGTTGACCAGGGCGTATGGAGCCAGCTGATAGCTTGCAATGGTCCCGGCGAACTCGCCGACATAGTTGATCTTGTACATGGAGGCGTGGATGAACAGCCCGCCGATATAGAGGCGAAAGGCCAGGGCCAGCCAGGGGTGGGTGGTCAGACGGCGGATCAATGGGCCGATGGTCATGGTTTCCTCTTCAATCTGGACTCCACAGGGCCGTCAATGACGGCCACATTGTCGTGTCCCATGGCCTTGAGCTTCAGGGCCACCTCGGTATCGTAGTGACTGGAGAGAGTCCGTCCGTAGACCAAGAACCGGGTTCTGGCCGGTAGCGGGGCCAGCCGCATGGTGTAGATAAAGTCGAACAGGGGCAATGGCACGTGCAGGGACCCGGGCAGGGACCCGGCCAGAAGCAGCTCCTGGGGCCTGGCGTCGACGATAACCGCCGAACCGTTGGTTGCCTCGGCCAGGGCCTGATCCACATCCACGGTTTCGGGAGACGGCGCGAGCAGGGCCGGGGGAATCAGGGGGATACCACTCGGGTTGGCGTAATTGAAGAGTACAGCCAAGACCACCGAAGAGATGGTGATGAACAGGACATCATGCAGGGAAACTCGGTCCAGCCGCCGATGCCCTCCCCGTACTGCAGCCAGAATTGCCTCCTTGGCCCGCTGCAGAAGAGCGATTTCCTGCCGGGCCGAGGTCAGCTGATCCAGAGTCCGCTGCAGTTCGAGATTCCTCTGCGTGAGCCCCTCGTTAAGTCGGGCGATGGTCTTGAATCGCAGGGCGTTGTCCAGGCTGACCATGAACATACTGGACAGGCTGACACACAGGCTCTGTTCCTCCGGCGAGTATTCGCCCCCCCCGATCTTGGCCCCCATGACCAGAACGCCGCGCCGACGCTGGTCAAGGGCAAAGGCCAGCGCCTGTCCGGGACGCCCGGGGAGACGCTCGACGGCCTCGAGGTCCGTGGCCCAACGGGACTCCATGTTCTGGGGGATGCGGTCCTTGAGGGAGACGAACACCCCCAGCAAAGCAGATCGGATTTCCGGAGTTTGCCAGTCGACCTCCCGGCCCATGCCCCGGTCTCTGACCAGGGTTTCCCCCCGTTCGTCGTCCAGAAACGCCACATAGCCCCCACTCCCGCCAACTGCCCCCAGGGCCGTGAGCAGAAAACTCAAAAGAACCTCTTCCGGTTCCCCGAGGCCCGACATCTCGAACGATGCATCGTACAAGGCCCGCAGACGAAAGGCCTGGACATCCGTTTCGGCGTGAGCCTGTCTGGCCTCGTCCAAGGCCCGCTCCAAATCGTGATTTCGTCGCTGAAGTTCCTCGTTGAGGATCAGTGCCCGGCCTGTGGCCCCGGCATTGCGCAGGGTGGTCAACAGATTGGAGATAAGCCCGCCAAGGAGTTCCTTCTCATCCGGACCGAAGCCTTCTCCGGACAAGCGGGGGCCGAACCCGACCAGGACATGGATCTCATCGTCCACGGGCAGGGCGAACAGGGCCTGGATGTTGTCGGGCAGCATCTCGTTGCGGCCAAGGTGTCGGCCGGTCAAGGTGGCTACCTCGGCTCCGAGGGACTTGAATCCCGGCGGAAAGAACTTGATCAGGAGGGCCTTGGCTCCGGCAGACAGACGGGCCTCGATCTCGGAATCCAGGCCCCTGGCCAGGGTGAACAACTCCCCACTTTTGCCCTGACGAAGGACGGCAAAGCCCGAGACGATACCCAGAGGGCCCATGGCCATGGGCAGGAAGATCCGCAAGGCCTCCCTGGTGTCCCTGATCCGGGCAAGTTCGCGGACGACTTCGTAGAGGGTCTTGAGATGGAAAACCGTTCTGTCAGGGTCCCTGCCCATGTCCATGGCTTCGGGCCCCGGCCGGTCAGTGGTTCTTGGCCAGATTTTGGAGGGCCAGAAAAAAGGCGTCCATGTCCTCGATGATCCCCAGGTGGGCGAAAAGCACCTCGCCGTCTTTGGTCAAAACCATGGTGAACGGGGTTTGAGGTTCGCCAAGAAGTTTGTGGACGGAGTAGTCCGGGTCCGGAACGATGGGCATCTTGTAGTTGCCCTGCTCGTGAAGGTAGGCGGTCTCCATGGGTGTCCCCCCGGCCGCCAGGGCCATGACGGCCACCTTCTCATCCAGACCCGACTTGGCCAGCCGCTTCTGGATGGAGATGAATCCCGGGGCCTGCAGGTAGCATTGGGGACAATAGACTCCGATGACTTCGAACAGGACCAGGGGCTTGCCCAAATCTGCCAGCCGGAAGGACTGGCCCTCAACAATGCCTAGATCGGCGGTCTCCTCGGCAGTGGCCGGGGCCTGCATGACCATGTCAGGCAGGGTGTCCCCGGGGGCTGGCAAGGCCAGAACCCACCCAGGAGACAGGGAAAGAAGCGTCCAGGCCAGGAGTGAAGCGAGAAAAATCTTGTGCATGGACGATCTCCCGGTCAGGATCGCACCGAGGCGATGGCTTCATCCCGGCTGGGGTGGACCGGGGCCAGCTTGTCCAGCCCGACCAGGGCGAAGACCCGCTGGAAATTGTCCGACAGGCCGGCCATAGCCAGCTTTTGCCCCCGCTTCTGGCAGTCGAGGAAAAATTGGGTCAGCAGGGCGATCCCGGCCCCATTGACCGAGGCGTGTTCGTTGAAGATCAGGACCACGGCCCGGTGGGCTTTGGTCTGCCCGAAGATGTCGACCAAAACCCTGTCGGACTTCGAGGTCAGGTTTCCCTGAATGTCCACCACCCCGACTCCGGCCTCGTCCATAACCACGATTTCCTCGGTCTTGCTCCGGGCAATCTGAATCCGCTCTCTGGCCCGGCGAAGGGCCGCCTCCAGGTCGCGCCTCTGGATCGGTTTGTTGATGAAGTCGGTCGCATCCAGGTTCAGGGCCTTGATGGCCATGTCCATGTCCCCGTGGCCGGTGATGACGATGACCTCCGTGGCCGGATCCATCTCCTTGATCCGAGTCAAAACCTCGATTCCGTCCATGCCCGGCATCTTGATGTCCGTCAGGACGATGGGCGGTCTTTTCTCGGCGAAGATTTCGAGGCCTTTGGCCCCGTTCTCGGCCACATGGATGTCGTCGAACCCGTAGGCGACAAGAAAGCGTTGGAACATGGAAAGGGTCGGACGCTCGTCGTCGATGACCAGAATGCTGTTAGCCATGGGGAGTGACTCCGTTGAAACCACGGCCAGGAAACAGGCCCCGAAGGGCCGAGTCCCCTCGTGCCGTCTCGTGGGGAAAACAATGATGATTGCCTTGATTCGAGTTCTAGCATAACCTCAAGGCACGTCAAGAAAAGTGGCCTGAAACCCCATGCGCACAAACTGTATCTTCTTCCTCGCCCTCTGGCTGGCATTTGTCCCGACGGCGGCCCCGGCCGGAGTCCAGGCCAAAACCATTGCCGTGTCCCCGGAAGCCCTGGATGAGATGTTCAGAAAACCGGGGATAAAATGCGTGGTCGCCGTCATGGCTGTGTGGTGTGGCCCCTGCAAGGCTGCCCTGCCGGCCATCAACAAACTCTACGAGGAATACGGGGCCAAGGGCATGCCCTTATATGGGTTGAGCATCGACTATGCCGGGGCCGAAGCTTTTGACCCGGTCATCGCCAAGTACGATGTCAAATTTCCGATCTACTGGGCCGGGGAAGGAGTCATCGAAACCTACAAACTCTATCCGGTTCCAATGCTGGTCTTTTTCTGCGACGGCCGGATCGTCGATCGACTGATCGGCATCCAGGAAGAGGAAACCATGCGCGAGGCCTTCCGGACCTTTTTTCCCAAAATCTGCGACTAGGAATAAACCCGTGCCGGCAGCCTCATTCCCGATCCGAATCCTGGTAGGGCCGGACCGACCAGGGAAAGCGAGCCAAGGCTTTTTCATTGGCAAAGGCTTCGACCTCGTTCTGAAAGGCGGTGTAGCTATCCAGCAGTTCCCGACCGAGATCGGTCAGGACAAAACCGCGACGACCCTTCTCCCGGACCAGCAACGGCCCCCCGACTTCCTCTTCGGTGGACCGGATCTTGCCCCAGGCCGCCCGGTAGGACATGTTCATGGCCTGGGCCGCCTTGTTCAACGACCCGAATTCCTGAACCTTCTGCAGAAGCAGGACCCTGCCCAGACCAAAGACCATATTCCCTTTGCTGGTCTCGAACCAGACATGGGTCCGCAACACATACGCGCTCGTTTCCATGGCCACTCCCTGTTGACTGTCCAATTATGTTAAATCGAACATAGACCCTGGCGCCCGTCCTTGACAACCGCTCGATAACGGCCCGGAAATACTGGTGGAGGTGTAACCCCATGTTCTTGAAATTGTTCTCTTTTTCCTTACTGCTCTTGGTCGGCCTTGTTGTCCCGGCCACAGCGGCCTCGCTCCCGACGGATCGGTTTCCCGACCTTCCCCTGGCCGGAACGGGTCTGGATGATGCCACGACACCGTCCGCGACATTGCGGGAACTCCCCTTTCAGGTTCTGGTGGTCGAGATCTTCAGCATGTACTGTCCCCACTGTCAGCGCGAGGCCCCGGCCGTCAATGAACTTCACGACATCCTCAAGGCCCGCTATCCCTTGGGTCAGGTGGGCCTGGTCGGCATCGGCGTCGGCAACACGGCCTATGAGGTGAACATCTTCCGGAAGAAATTCACCATTGAATT